>JAITJU010000167.1 GCA_031278735.1 Zoogloeaceae bacterium | reverse complement strand
ATCGCCGCGCTGGAACAGAAAAACGCCGAGTTGCAGGATAACTGGCTGCGCGCCAGGGCGGAGAACGAGAACATACGGCGGCGCGCGCAGGAAGACATTGCCAAGGCGCACAAATTCAGCATCGAAAAATTCGCGGGCGAGCTGTTGGCGGTCAAGGATAGTCTGGAAGCGGCGCTCGCCAGCGAGAAACAGACGGCGGACGACCTGCGCGGCGGCGTGGAATTGACCCTGAAGCAACTTGCCTCCGCCTTTGAAAAATCCGGACTGAAGGAAATCAGCCCTCTGGGAGAGAAGTTCGATCCGCATCTGCATCAGGCCATCCAGATGATCGCCAGCGATGCGGAAGCCAACACCGTCGTGCAGGTATTGCAAAAAGGCTATCTGATTGCCGAGCGCGTGCTGCGTCCGGCAATGGTGCTGGTTTCCAGCGGCAAGGCGATGGCATGACGGCGCGTTGGCGGCGCGCCTTCCGGCGTCCGCGCAATCGTCCGCATAAAAATGGCGGCCAATCTTGAAATTCACGCCAACGGCCTTATTTTTGCGACAGAAAACACATTAACCGCGCGCCTTCTCCCGCAGGGCGCATCACTGAAAGGAATATGACATGGGAAAAATTATCGGCATCGACCTGGGCACCACCAATAGTTGCGTGGCCGTCATGGAAAGCGGCGCCGCCAAGGTCATCGAGAATTCGGAAGGCGCGCGCACCACGCCTTCCATCGTGGGTTATGCCGAGGACGGCGAAATCCTCTGCGGCGCGCCCGCCAAGCGGCAGGCGGTCACGAATCCGCGCAATACGCTCTATGCCGTCAAGCGCCTGATTGGGCGGCGTTTTGAAGAAAAGGAAGTGCAAAAAGACATCGCGCTCATGCCCTACAAGATTCTCAAGGCCGATAACGGCGACGCCTGGGTGGAAGTGCGCGACAAAAAGATCGCGCCGCCGCAGGTTTCCGCCGAAGTGCTGCGCAAGATGAAGAAGACCGCCGAGGATTATCTGGGCGAGGAAGTCGCCGAGGCGGTGATCACCGTGCCCGCCTACTTCAACGACAGCCAGCGCCAGGCCACCAAGGATGCCGGGCGCATCGCCGGGCTGGAGGTGAAGCGCATCATCAACGAACCCACCGCCGCCGCGCTTGCCTTTGGCATGGACAAGGCTTCCGGCAAGGACAAGAAAATCGCCGTCTATGACCTGGGCGGCGGCACGTTCGATATTTCCATCATCGAAATCGCCGACGTGGAAGGCGAAAAGCAGTTCGAGGTGCTGGCGACGAACGGCGACACCTTTCTGGGCGGCGAGGATTTCGATCAACGCCTGATCGACTACATCATCGAGGCGTTCAGGAAGGAATCCGGCGTCGATCTGAAAAAGGACGTGCTCGCCCTGCAACGTCTGAAGGAAGCGGCGGAGAAGGCCAAGATCGAGCTTTCCTCCAGCCAGCAGACGGAAGTGAACCTGCCCTACATCACGGCGGACGCTGCCGGCCCCAAGCACCTGACGCAGAAGATCACCCGCGCCAAGTTCGAGGCGCTGGTCGACGAACTCGTCGCCCGCACCATCGTTCCCTGCCAGACGGCGCTGAAGGACGCGGGCTGCAAGGTATCCGACATTGACGACGTGATTCTGGTCGGCGGCATGACCCGCATGCCCAAGGTGCAGGAGCAGGTCAAGGCCTTCTTTGGCAAGGAGCCGAGAAAAGACGTGAATCCCGATGAGGCCGTGGCGGTTGGCGCGGCCATCCAGGGCGGCGTCCTGCAAGGCGAGGTGAAGGATGTGCTGCTCCTTGACGTGACGCCCTTGTCGCTCGGCATCGAGACCCTGGGCGGCGTGATGACGAAACTCATCCAGAAGAACACCACCATTCCGACCAAGGCGAGCCAGATATTTTCCACCGCCGACGACAACCAGCCCGCGGTGAACATCAAGGTATTCCAGGGTGAACGGGAGATGGCCTCCGGCAACAAGAGCCTGGGGCAATTCGATCTGGAAGGCATTCCGCCCGCGCCGCGCGGCATGCCGCAGATCGAGGTGACCTTCGACATTGACGCCAACGGCATCATGCACGTTTCCGCCAAGGACAAGGGAACCGGCAAGGAAAACAAGATCACCATCAAGGCCAATTCCGGGCTTTCCGAAGCGGAAATTCAGGCCATGGTGAAGGATGCCGAACTGCACGCCGAGGACGACAAGAAGGCGCGTGAACTGGCCGATGCGCGGAACAGCGCCGACGCCACGACGCACATGGTGAAGAAAACCATGGCCGAACACGGCGACAAGCTCGACGCGGAGGAAAAAGAAAAAATCGAGGCCGCCATCAAGGAAGTGGAAGACGCCATCCGCAGTAACGACAAGGAGGCGATAACCGCCAAGACCGAGGCGCTCTCGCAGGCCGCGCAAAAGCTGGGCGAAAAAGTATACGCCCAGCAGCAGGCGGCGGGAGAAGGCGCGGCGGCGGCGGCGGACGCGGGCGGCGAACAGGCCGCGAAGAAGGAGGAGGAAGGCGATGTGGTCGATGCCGAATTCACCGAGGTGAAGGACAAAAAATAAGCATCCCTCCTCGTCCGCCCATGCCGGAACGGGGGTGCTCGCCGCATCCCCGTTGTTTGTTCCGACCCTCCGAAAAGCCTGGAAAGCGCCATGCGCAGTTCTTCGTCCTTCGCCCTCGCTGCTGATCTGTCCGCCGAAAGCGGGGAAGGTTTCGCCTTTTCCCGCGTCGGCATGGCCGCGTTCGCGCGAAAGACGATTTCGACGCCTAGCGCGATTGAGCGCGGCGGTCGCCGGAATCCGCCGGGAAGCCCTCTTCTTTCCACGCCAACGCCCTCACCATCATTGCCGCCATCGCACATCAGGAACGTCACACCATGAGCAAGAAAGACTATTACGAAATCCTCGGCGTAAACAGTGACGCGAGCGAAGACGAAATCAAGAAAGCCTACCGCAAGCTGGCCATGAAACACCATCCGGACCGGAACCCGGATAATCCCGCCGCCGAGGGTAAATTCAAGGAAGCCAAGGAAGCCTACGAAGTGCTCTCCGACGCCCAGAAGCGGGCGGCCTATGACCAATACGGCCACGCGGGCGTTGATCCGCAGGCGGGATTTGGCGGCGGACAGGGTTTTGGCGGCGGCAATTTCGCGGACGCCTTCGGCGGCATTTTCGATGAAATCTTCGGCAATCGCGGCGGCGGACACGGCGGGCGCGGCAACGTCTATCGCGGCGCCGACCTGCGCTACAACCTGGAAATCACGCTGGAGCAGGCCGCCAAGGGCACCGAGACCAAGATTCGCATCCCGGCCATGGAAACCTGCGAAGTCTGCCGCGGAACCGGCGCCAAGCCTGGCTCGCAGCCCGCGGTTTGTCCCACTTGCGGCGGCAGCGGCCAGATTCGCCTGCAACAGGGCTTTTTCTCCATCCAGCAGACTTGCCACAAATGCCACGGCACGGGCCGCTTCATTTCCGATCCCTGTTCAGCCTGTCATGGCGCGGGGCGCGTGAAACAGCACAAGACCCTGGCCGTGAAGATTCCCGCCGGGGTGGACGAGGGCGATCGCATCCGGCTCTCCGGCGAGGGCGAGCACGGTGTAAACGGCGGCCCGCCGGGCGATCTCTACGTGCAGGTGCACTTGAAGCCGCATCCGGTATTTTCCCGCGATCACAACGATCTGCACTGCGAGATGCCGATCTCCTTCACCACCGCCGCTCTGGGCGGAGAAATCGAGATTCCCACACTGGACGGCGCGGCGAGCCTCAAGATTCCCCCGGAAACCCAGACCGACCGCACCTTTCGTCTGCGCGGAAAAGGCGTCAAGGGCGTGCGCAACCACATCCACGGGGATCTGCTCTGCCGCGTCGTCGTGGAAACGCCGGTGCGCCTCACGGACCGTCAGAAAGAACTCTTGCGGGAACTGGAAACCATCTCTTCCGATCGCGACGGCAAACACCACCCCCGCGCCCAGTCCTGGATGGACAAGGTGAAGGACTTTTTCGGCAACTAGCAGCACATCGTTCCAGGCAAACTTTTCCATTGAAATCGAACGTGCCGGGCGTTCATTGCGTCGATGCCCCGAAGGCTGCGCGGGCGAGAACCCGTTCAGGGGATTGACGCGGATATGGCGCAAGAAGGCGGGCATCATTCCGGATCAGGAATCCGATGAACCCCGCTCAAATCAATCGTCGAACGTGAGGCCGAAGGCCGCGGCAATCCAGTTTGCAGACAAACGGCGCGCAGCGGCGGCAGCTTCCCCTGATGCCTGATGTCAGGCGCGGTCTGCAATTCCTCGCGCAGGATGCGGCGCAGGGTTTTTTCCGTGACGGGCGCGTCATCCGGCAGGCAGACGGCGCGCAGCGTCTCGTTCATCAGGGTTTGATAGCCGCGCCCCTGCCGCCCTGCCCGTTCGCGCAGGACGGCAAGAACATCATCATTAATCCAGATCGTGATGCGCGTCTTGGCCCTGGCGTCTTGCGCCGCCTTCCTTTTCGCGCCGGAAAAATCGTATTTTGCTTTCCGTTCCTCATCCATGCCATTCACCTTTCTCATCGCTCTTCTTTGCTTTCTCGTTGTGTTTTGCGCGCCGAAAACACGCGGACATCCTCGCCGCGCCATGGGTAACCGACCAGCGGCAACCTGCCTGTACCATCCATGCCGAGGGTGACGAAGCGCGCTTCGTCGGAGTCGCGACCCGCACGGGTCAGCGCGACGGGACTGTAGGAAACGCCTTCGATGTCCGTCCGCAAAGTCGATGTCATGGCCTTCGGAGGTTGAGGATGGTTTGGCGGAGGCGCCTCTGTTCAAAATGGCGCGGCGCGCGAACGGCAGGCGCGTTACCAGCAAGCGGAAATGCTGCCGCCGCTCGCGCCCTTCTCGCCGACATGGTTGAGCGTCAGGGCGCCGCACGTGTCGCTGGCCTGCGCGCCCATGGGGGTTGCGACGAGGGTAAACGTGGAGCCGTCCTTGGCGAGGTTGTATTCGACGGAATAGAACTTCTTATTGCTTTCCCGCGGGCATTGCGTGGGCAGCGACAAGCCGTCCGAGGCGTATTTGTTGATCACCGAATGCTTGCGCTCCAGGACGGCGGCGGCGCTCATCAGCGTGTTTTCGCAGTCGATTCGCCGCGCGCGCTGCATGTATTCCTCGTAGACCGGGTAGGCAAAGGCGGCCAGGATGCCCAGGAGGGCAATCGTCAACATCAGCTCGACCAGATTGAAACCGGACTCTTTTTGTATTTTCATGGGCATGACTCCCGTTGTTGCTCAAAGGGGAAAATCTCCCCGGAAGAAAGAATCCGCGCCGCTTGCCGCGCAATGGGAACAGGCGGTTTCCCGGCGGGTGACGGGAAAAGCGGCGCAGGACGCGGGGCGGGCACGTTCAACGTATTTGTTTCCAGGACTGGCGGCCAAAGCCGACCGGGTTGTTGGCCACTTTCTGGATGCCGCCGTCGCCGTCCAGTCCGTACTTGTTGCTGCCGACCGGCGTGAAGCCGGAGCCGCTGCCCACCTTGCGTCCGCTCACGGGTTTGCCGCTCTTGAAATCCAGGCTGTTGAAAAAGCCGTCGCCGTTCAGGTCGAAGACGCTGTACAGGAGGCGCGCGCCCGAAAAGGGATCGACTTCCATCAGCCAGCCGTCGATGCCGCCGGAACAGGTGTTGCTGCTGGGTATCAGGGTATTGAAGATCACCCGGTCTTCCCAGACGATGGGCGTGGAGATCAGGCGCTCGCCCGTCGCGGATCCGGTGGTCTTCAAATCAAGGTAAAACCCTTGTTTTACCTTGTAATCCACCGCATTCTCGCTGACGAAACGGTATTCGCCGCTCGCGTCCGAGAACTGGGTCATGGTTTGCGCCACCAGGCTGCCGCGGGTGATGTTGCCGCGCGCGCCATCATCGTGAATGCCGTAGAAGGTCTGGACGGAAGTGTTGATATTGTCGCCCGTGACAAAGAAACTGCCGGTTCCGGCATAGACCATGGTCGCGCCGTCCGCGTGGCGGATGGCCTGGGGCTTGGCGGTAATGGGCTGCGCCTTGCCGCCGGCGTCCATCGCGGAAAACAGCGGATTGCCGGAGAAGGCAAGTCCCCAATCGGCGGCGCTGGCGCCGCTCAGGTCGAATTTCCACAGGCGGCCAAGCAAATCGCCGGCGTAGGCGGCGTCCGCCGTGCCGTCCTGGTTGTAATCCACCAGCAGCGGCGTGGATAGACCATTGGCCGCGGGCGTGGGTTCCGCGCTCAGGCTGGCGCGAATTTCCTTGATCAGGTCGCCGGTCGCCGCGTCGACGATGAACAGGCTTGCCTTTTCGCCGTCGCTGCTGTTGTAGCCGTTGCCGAAGACGACCGCCCATGCGCCGTTATTCAGGCGCGCGATGGAAGCCTGGCCGATGGCGACGCCCAGATGCTCAAAACCGGCGCTGGCGTCCGAGACTTCCCAGAGCGCCTTATCCTGGTTGAAGGCTTCCGGCGTTTCCACATCCAGCGCGAAATAGGCCTTGCCGCCCGCGCCGGTCGAGCCGACCAGCACCGTTCTCCAGTCGCCGCCGATCAGGATGTCGCCCGCGTTGGGCGAGCCGTCGACGTAGTAGCGGTGCGTATAGTTCGTTTTGGTCAACGCCTCCAGGTTCGCGAACACCCCGTTGGGCACATAGGCGAAGCGTTCCGCGCCGCTTTCGGCGTCGAAGGCGTGCAACATGCCGTCATTGGCGCCCACATAGACCATGCCGGGACGCGGGGAAGCCGCCGACGCCGTTCTTCTCTCCAGGTAGCTGGCGCGATGAATCGGCGCGATGGACGCGGCATAGCTGTAGCCGTAATTGTCCGTGACCGGCGAACCCACGAAGAGCGGGGCGGAATTGATGATGTCGCCCAGGCGGTGTCCGCCGCGGCTGCGATACCCCAGTCCGTTCGGCGATTCGTTGGCCGTGTCGCCGCGCAGGTAATTGAGCGCGTTCTGGCTGCCCAGTTGCGCCTGTTGCGCGGAGGAAAGGCTGGCCCACGCAAAAACGGCGCCGTCCGCGGAGGCCGGATTCCAGGTGAAGATATTGCGCGAGGCGTGCGCCGGGATGGAGGCGTTCCAGTCCGGCGCGGCATTCACCGAGCCGTCGGCGCCCAGACCGTAGGCCTTGAGTTCCCCGAACCAGCCCGCGCCGTCGAAGGTGGCCTGGAAGAGCTGGGTATCCGTGCGCATCGAGGTGGAACTGGCCGCCACCGGCGCGAAGGCGTTAATGCCGACAGTAATGCTGCTGATGATCGCGGCCATGCCGTCCGAGAATTCCCGCGGATTCTGCGCCGAGAAAAAATCGCCGCGGCCATTGACGGCGGCATGCAGCAGATCGTCGATTTTGCCTTTGGCAGTGCCTGTGCTTGGACTCGGCCAGGATATCTTCGCGCCCGCGTCGGCTTTCCGGAAAGTGTCATCCTTGTCCAGTCCGCCTTCTACGCCCAATCCGATGGCGAACGTCGTCATGTGCTGCCACCAGGCCGGGTCGCGCGCCGTGCCAACCACCTGGTTGTTTGCTTCGTCCGGATACAAATCCCGGACGTAGTAGCGCCAGGCGATATCGCCCAGGGTGTTTGAATAGTCGTCGGCAAACGACTTGGTGCTCCAGGTTTCCGTCGAGCCGTCCGATTTTTTCGGCGTAGTGAAGGAGGGTGAATACGCGTAGTCAGAATTGCCGACGTTTGCTATGCTTTCGTCATCGTTGTAATAGCCGTCGGTCATCAAAATGGCGAAGCTTTTCCGGCAGGCCGTGTTGGTCGTCCCCTTGCCGGTCGCCGGATCATCCGCCCAGGGTCCCGCATTCGCGCCCGTCGCCGAGCGGTCGAAATAAATCCCGGCGGCCTGAAGCGCCAGTCTGAGCGGTGTGCCGCCGCTTGGCTGCAGCTGGAAAAGCCAGTCGTAGAACGCCTTTTTTTGCTTGCCCGTGAAGGGCCGGACGCCCTGTTCGATCATTCTTACCGGGACGCCGCCATCCCAGCCGGATTTGGACATTTCTTTATTGATGCGCCCGTAGCCGACGCGCACATTTGCCGGAAGATTCGCGAACGCCCGGCTGACGCCTGCCTTGGCGGCATAGTTTCGTTTCCGGTAATAGGAATACCAGTTGGCGAAATTCTGCTGCTGATCCGCGGGAATTTTGATGTTGCTCCCCCCGGCGCGATAGTACGCATGTCCCGCTGGGTCAGCTGGGTTATTGCAGCTGGCAGAAATTACCCTGAACTGGGTGGCAAGGTTTATCTTGTGAACCTTACTCAACTCTGAATTTAGAGTTATGCAAGTGAGCCCCCCCGTCGCGTTCCTGCCTGCCAGATCATAACCATCAAACCAGGCGGCATTGAAATCCGCGTTCCCCAAACTATTGCCGTTGTGGTCAACGGGGGGAGGGTAATTCTGACTGGGATCATAATAGATACTGTTTTTGCTCGGATCCGCAGTGGCATTCGCACTGTTAATGTTAACACCGTCCGGCATGTACAGGTAGTCCATCGACCCGGAATCGTCATGGATGTACAGCAAATTGGCGGGCGGGGCGCTGCCCGCGACCAGGGGAACCTGGGCGATGTCGAGCGCCCGCGCCCCTTGCGGGAGCAGGCCGAGCGCCAGCGCCGCTGCGCAGGCCAAATGGCGGAAACGAAAACAAAAGCACTGCATGCGCGTTTTCATGTTCGAGAACCCTTCAATGCGTAATGGATGATTGCAGAACAACCCGGATCACCGGATCGCCGTCTGCGCTTTTTACACCGCCCGTCCCCTGGGCGGTCACCTTGTAGATTTCCTTGCGCTTCATGGCGCCCGCCTCGATGCTGACATCTGGCGCGTCTTCCTGCTGTTCGATGAAAAACCTCGGCGCGGCCGCGCCATAATCGTCGGCGCGGTAATAATTGCCGTCAATCGCGCAGGAACTCGCCCCCTTCCACACGGCAACATCATCGGGATCGGGCGCGTTCCCCGGCGTATAAAAACAGGACAAGCCGTGCGCCGCGCCCGCGTTGACCCGGGTCTCCCCGGCGCGCAGGGCGATTTCCGCCGCCTGAAAAGCCTGATACTGTTCCGCGAAACCGCCCGCCATCCGCTCCTGCAACAGCGTGGATCGAATGGCCGCCGCGCCCAAAAGCAACATCACAACCACGGCGACCATGCCCAAAAGCAGGACCGATCCCCGTTCGCGCCACTTCAAGTTCGCTTGCGTGTGCATGATTCGCGCCCCCTATTTCAGTTTGTTACGCAGACTGACCGTTGTGCTGAAGAGCTTGCGCAACCGGCGATCCGTTCTCGTGAAGTCATCGCCGCCGCACAGCGAGAAACTTTGCGTTTCTTCCACTTCCAGCGCGACGCTGGAAGTGGAAGCCAGCAGCAAATCCACCTGCACCGAAACCACTCTTTCCCGCTCGGTATCCGTATCGACGGCTTCCGCCCGGCTGTAGCCGTCAATCTGGCTCTCGCCATAGGACGCGCCATAAGCGTTGCCCCGGCCCAGACAGACGCGAAACGCCTCGACTCCCGTCAGCAGCTCCTCGCCGTTTCGCCGGAGCGCCCCAACCGTCCCGCCGCCCGGCCCCGGAGCCTCGACATCAACAATGTCATAGAGCGTGCCGACATCGGCATCGTCCGCGCCATTTTTTCGCAACACAAAAACCCTGCCGATTTCCGCGGAAACGTCACGCGTGGGCGCGGCATCCAGCGTGACGGTCGCGTCACTGCCCGACACGGCGTCAATGCGGAACAACTCGCCCGCGCCGCAATCGTAAATCCCCATTGCCGCGCCCTGGCCAATATCCTCGCTCCAATCCGTCAACACCACCGACGGGGAACCCGCGCTTACATCGGCCGCGATTCCTGTCTCCAGAACCGGGGCAACCACGCGCAATGAATAGGCTTCCTCGCCCAAAACCGTGCCGGGAATTTTATCGGCATAAACGCCGACGCGCATGCCGTTCCTGATCGCGCTCAACTCGCCCCTCGCGCGCAGCCGCCCCAGACCGGAACAGCCCGAATAACTCGCCATGCGCAGATCCTTCTCCAGCATGTCCATGACCACGCGGCCATTTTCCTGCAGGCGCGCAATCTCCTCATTGAGCCGGTAAGAAGAACGCCCGCCAATGTAGGAATAAAAGACCGCGCTCAACACAATCAGCCCGATTGCCATGGAGACCATGAGTTCGACCAGGGAAAAGCCGCGCGCCCGATCCTCCCGCCCGGCAAAAGCGAAAACCCGTTCGTTTTTCATATCTGCCCCACCACTTCAATGGATTGGGAATTGACGGTCTCCGTGCCCGCGGTGTCCGGCGCGTCATCATCGAACAGCATTTTGGCGTCCTTCCCCTGTTGCCAGGCCACGCGCACCATGATGAATTCACCCGTGTTGCCGCAGCCCGTCGCATAGGTGAGCGCCGGATCATTCCGCAAACAGATTTGCACCCTGGCGTTGGGCAGCATCTGATCAAGCTGCCTTGTCCAGAGAGCAAGCTCGTTCCTGACGGCAGCCCCCCCTCCGCTGGAAACGCTGTCAACCGATATCAGGCCACTTGTCACATAGGCGCGCCGGTTGATCGCGTTGCTTCTGATCTTATCAATCATAGCATAAGCATAGTCCGATGCAATGGAACGTGACAGAGCCGCCTGATTCATTTTCAGCGACACCACCTGCAGCCCGACCAGGCCAACCAGACCAAGACCCAGCACCAGAGCGGCCACCATCACCTCAATCAGGGAAAATCCCGCGCTTCCCCGCAACCGCGCCCGCCTTTCCTTCCCGCGGATTTTTGCATTCATGATGAGACGCCTCCCATTCAAGCATTCGAACACAGTACCGATCGGCTTTTCGCCTGACCGCCCCTGCCGACGTCAATCCGTCGGCCCTCGATTCGTTGCGCAACGCACAGCACCACGGCAGCGGCGCCGCCTTCCAGCCTGCCCATCGGATTGAAGACAAATTTCGACGGCGCGCTCGCGGGACATTCGCCCTGGCCCACGCACGAAAAAATCGCCTTCAACGGCTCCTTGCGGGAAAACAACACCGTGCCCCCGCCCTTGCATTCCGGATCATCCGCCACGATGCGCCAGCCCTTGGTCACTTCCCCATCCATCGGACAAAGCGATACGCGCGTCCGGCGCAAAATGGCTTCCCCGCGCGCCAGACCCAGCGCCGAGACCACCTCGCCCGCGCCGCTGATGATCCGATTCTGCTGCACCATCTCCACCACCGACAGCGAAAACGCGGCAAGAACCGCCGTGAGCAAAATGACGACTACCGCCTCGACCAGCGTGAATCCCCGCGCCGCCCTGCGACAGGCGCCCCTTTCCTGTGAACAAAAAAACATGACGTTCCTCCCGTGTGATTGCACAACATGTATTGCTTTGGTATTCCTTTTGTTTTATTTCTTTTTGTGTATGACTTTCGTAATACATCGTACCCATGCCCGCCCGTCGAGTCAACGTGCAACCCCATGCCGCGATCCGGCGCCCGCCCTCAGATCGCGTCCGCTCTCTCCCCGCGAATTTTTCGCGATCCCGTCGAAAAGCCGCTATCCAAGCCATTCGGACACAATGCCGCACGGGTTTTCGCTCACAATCCACCGCCGATGTCAATTCGACTCCCGTTACTTTATTGAAACATTTGTGACGCGTAATGTAACGAAACTTGCGAAATGCGTCAACACGCAACCCCGTGTCGCGTTCCGACAAAAACGAAATGGATTTCTTTTCAGCCCGGCGGATTTTTCAGTTCTAGCACATGAACATATGCGGATTTTCTATTAATTGCAAAGCAAATAAACCATAAAGGCATATACTTCACACTGCTTTTCGCGTGGTATGGGCATCGTCTCCAGAAGGAATAGGAATGCCCATGCGAGCCATATGGCATAACAATGACAATTACATGTTATTACATATTCGTATCGCGTCCACGCAATTATGTAACAATCATGTAAATATTCAGAAAAACGATGATTTATTCTCAAAAGCGGGGAGCAATTCAGAGGATGGGGGAGACAGGCGCAGGAGCGGCCACCTCCTGATCCAGGGCAATCGCATGAATGCCATATGCAATGGAAGTGACCGTGGCGGGGAGGAAAAGCTTCTGGCAAGGGAGGGTCAAAAGAGGTTTGCAGCGATGGAACTGACGGCAAGGGCGGGT
>JAITJU010000138.1 GCA_031278735.1 Zoogloeaceae bacterium | reverse complement strand
GGCGCGTCTTGCGCGGCAAGCCGCAGGGACTCGGCGGCGCGCATGAATTCCTCGCGTTCGGCAGCGAAGATATCCGGTTCCCGCCATAGCCGATCATCCGATTTGCTGGGCGGATACTGCGTATCCGGCCCGAAGTGGTCCCACGGCACCGCCTTCATGTTCGCAAGCGCCTCGGCCTGCCGCCGGAAAACATCCGCCGTGTACGTCCCTTCGCGCAACTGGATGCCCATAGGCTCAAAACGCTGCAACATTTCCCGGAATGCCGCCTGCCGACGCGCCACCGGTCGCCCCGGTCGCGTATCCTCCACATCGCCGCAGCCGACGAACAGAAAAGCGAAAAACAACAAAAACCATCGGATACCCATGACAACCCGCAAAAACCGCAAAGACCGACATGATACCAGCCGTTCAGGGAAGAATCGCCCGGAATCGGGAATCCGGAATCAGAAAAAGCCGTCGGCCAAAGCCCGCGAGAAGGGGAAAACCAGTCGGCGCCCGGACGCCGGCGCGCGTCGGCGTCCGGGCGCCGCTAGTTTTTCCCCGATCCCGGACATTCGATCCCTGACGCCTGCGCCCGCCATCTGATCTAAAATCGCGGGCTTACTTCGAGGCTTTGCGCATGACTCAAAAAACTTCTCTTTCTTACCGCGACGCGGGCGTGGATATCGACGCGGGAGACGCGCTCGTGGATCGCATCCGGCCGCTGGCGAAAAAAACCCTGCGCGAAGGCGTGTTGGGCGGCATTGGCGGCTTTGGCGCGTTGTTTGAGGTATCGAAGCGGTATCGGGAGCCGGTGCTGGTTTCCGGCGTCGATGGCGTGGGAACCAAGCTGAAACTCGCTTTTCTGCTGGATCGGCATGACGGCGTCGGCCAGGATCTGGTGGAGATGAGCGTCAACGACATTCTGGTGCAGGGCGCGGAATCCCTCTTTTTTCTCGATTATTTCGCCTGCGGCAAACTCGACGCGGACAGGGCGGCCAGCGTGATCGGCGGCATCGCCAGGGGTTGCGAACTGGCCGGTTGCGCCCTCATCGGCGGCGAGACGGCGGAAATGCCGGGGATGTATCCAGACGGCGAATACGATCTGGCCGGTTTTGCCGTTGGCGTGGTGGAAAAATCCCGCATCATCGACGGCTCCGGCATTCGCCCCGGCGACGTGGCGCTGGGATTGGCCTCTTCCGGCGCGCATTCCAACGGATATTCGCTGGCAAGAAAGATCATCGAGCGCGCCCGACCAGAGATGAACGCGCCTTTCGCGGCAGGCAAGACGCTTGCCGACGCGCTGATGGCGCCCACCCGCATTTATGTCAAATCCATTCTGGCGCTGCTGGAAAAAGTGACCGTCAAGGGCATGGCGCACATCACCGGCGGCGGTCTTCTGGAAAACGTGCCGCGCGTCCTGCCGGAAAACACGACGGCGGTGCTGGAAAAATCCGCCTGGCCGCGCCCGCCGCTTTTCGACTGGCTGCAAAAGGAAGGGCGCGTGACGGAAGAAGAAATGCATCGCGTCTTCAATTGCGGCATCGGCATGGTGATCATCGTTGATCGGGAAGACGCCGACGCCGCGCTCGCCTGCCTGCAACAAAGCGGCGAGACGGCCTATCGCATTGGCCGGATTGCGGCAAGACAAGGCAAGGAAGCGCAAACGCGGGTGGTATAGCGACACAGAGGGGCGCGGGCGGCCTCACGCTTTTCCCAGGTCTCCCCACTGGCTTTGCAGCACGGCCAGCGCGACGACGCCCGCCGTCTCCGTGCGCAGGACGCGGGGACCCAGGCGCAGGGGCAGGAATCCGGCGGCGCGCGCGGCGGCGATTTCCCGCGCATCCAGTCCGCCTTCCGCGCCGACGAGGAGCGTGATTTCCCGCGCGGCGTTTTCCGGCTTCGCCAGCGTATCCAGTCCTGTTTCGGCTTCGGGCGACAGCATGAGCTTCAGTCCGGCCAGCTTCCGGCCTTCCGCGCCCAGCCAGTTTTCCAGCATCTGCAAGGGACGAATCTCCGGCGGGCGGTTGCGGCCGCATTGTTCGCAGGCGGCCAGCGCCACGGCGCGCCAATGGTTTTCGCGATTTTGCCGACGCTCGTCGGCAAGCCGCGTTACGCCGCGCCGACTGGCGAGCGGCTGAAAAACCCGCGCGCCCAGTTCCGTTGCCTTTTGCACGCTGAAATCCATCTTGCTTGCCGCCTGCATGGCCTGCGCCAGTGTGACGCGAAGCGGGGATTCGCGCTCGATGTCCAAGCGTTCGCCCAGACGCGCGCGCGCCTTTGTCCTGGCCGCGATTTCCAGTTGCGCCGGATATTCGCCGCCCTGGCCGTCGAACAGCGTTATCCGCGCTCCCGAAGGCAGGCGCAAAACCCGCGTCGCGTGGCGGACAACGGCTTCCGGCAGTTCGAGTTCCGTGTTGGCGGTCAGCGGCAGGTCACAGAAAAATCTTGGCGTGTTCATCGGATGTTATTATCAGCGTTCCCGCGCGTGACGCGCCAACTGATTTTCTGAAACCCGATTTTTCCGCGATGCCGACATGGTTGCCCTGACTACCCCGATCTGCGATTTTGGCTGGCCTGCGCCGGATTTTTCCCTGCCCGGCGTTGATGACCGCCTGCACAGCCTTGCTTCCGCCAGCGGCGCGCAAGGCGTGCTGGTCATGTTCCTTTGCAACCACTGCCCTTACGTGCAGGCCATTCTGCCCCGTCTGACGGAAGATTGCCGCCAGTTGCGCGCTTCCGGCATTGGCGCGATTGCCGTCATGAGCAACGATACCGACGCCTATCCCGACGACGCCCTGCCCAACATGCGGGCGCTGGCGGCGCGTCTGGATTTTCCCTTTCCCTACGTGCTGGACGCGACGCAAGAAGTCGCCCGCGCTTACGGCGCGGTGTGCACCCCGGATTTCTTCGGCTTCAACGCCCGCCGCGAACTGCAATACCGGGGGCGCTTCGACGCGTCCGGCGCGAGGGCGGATCCGGACGCCCGCCGCGAACTCAGAGCGGCCATGCTGCAAATCGCCCAGACTGGCCGGGGGCAGGAAGAACAGTTCGCTTCCATCGGCTGCTCATTGAAATGGCGCGCCTGATTTCCCCCGGTACTTGACGCCGGAAGCCTCCAATGTCTGACTTGTCCCGACTCCGGCTCGCCGTTGAGCGCATCCTGAAAGATACCGCCGAGCGCGAGATTCTGCCGCGTTTTCTTCGGGTGGACGGCGAGATGAAAGCGGATGGTTCCGCTTTTTCCGCCGCCGACATTGCCGCGCAGGAAAGCCTGATCGAGGCGCTGGCGCGACTTGCCGACCTGCCGATGATCGGCGAGGAAATGCCGGGGGAAACGCAGAAAGCCGCGTGGGCGCGCGGATTTTCCGACGGCGTATGGGTCATGGACCCCATTGACGGCAGCACCAATTTTCTGGTCGGCTTGCCGCAGTTTGCCGTTTCCGCGGCGCTCATGCGGCAGGGGCGCCCGGTATTGGGCGTCTCTTATCTGCCGCTGGCGCGGGAGATGTTTTCCGCGAGTCTGGGCGGCGGCGTCTGGCTGAATGGTGAAAGACTGCCGCCCGTTTCCGTTGACGGCGCCCGCAAGGCGGTGGCCGACGCGGTGGCCTGCATTGACTTCAAACGCCTGCGGCCAGAGTTGTCGCTGACGATTGTGCAGGACGCGCCCATTTATTCGCAGCGCAATTTTGGTTCTTCCGTGCTTGAATGGTGCTACCTCGCCGCCGGGCGCGTGGATGTCGTCACGCACGGCAGCGAGCGCCTTTGGGATTACGCGGCGGGTTGGCTGATGATCGAGGAGATGGGAGGGCGCGTCGCCACATTCGAGCACGACGATTTTTTCGCCGCGCCGCCCTGGAAACGCTCGATCATCGCCGCGCGCAGCCCGGAGCTTTTTTGCCTCTGGCGCGACTGGCTTCGGCAACGAATGGCGGAGATTGGAATGTGACCGCTCGCTGTCCCGGCGGCATGAATCAGGCGTCGGGCGCGCGCGATTCCGTCTTCGCCGCCCATTGAAGGCGAGCGGGCAGCCGCGGCGCCGCGCGCCTTGCTTTTGACGAAGCCGCAAGAGGCGAAATGACCTCTGTCCTCCGATCTTGTATTCGGGCAAAAAATCGTTATAATTCACGGGTTTTCCTGTCGGCGAGCAGACAGCGCGCGACTTTTCGGAAATGGGCTTTAAAGCCCATTTTTTTTATTTTGACCTTGGAACGAACACGCATGAATCCCACGAAAGATTTGCGCGCCCTGCTGGAAGCGACGCTGACGGGGTTGGGCTACGATCTGGTGGATGTCGATCTTGCCGCCAGGGGCCTGCTGCGCGTGTTCATCGACAAGCCGGAAAAGGCGGGCGGCGTGGACGTGGAGGATTGCGCGCTGGTCTCGCGTCATCTCGCCCGGTTGTTTGAAGTCGAGCGGGTGAGTTATGACCATCTGGAAGTGTCGTCTCCGGGTCTGGATCGTCCGCTGAAGAAAGCGGCGGATTTCGCGCGCTTTGCGGGCGAGGCGGTGCGTCTCAGCCTGCGCGTTCCGCTTGTCGGCGCGCAGTGCAACTATCGGGGGAAACTTCTGGGGATGCGCGACGGCAAGGTCGTGTTGCAGCTGGAAACGAAGGACAAAACCTGCCCGCCCGCTGAATTGCTGACGGATTTGGACAACATTGCAAAAGCGCGCCTGGCGCCTGAATTTTGATGTCGTGAAGGAGACGGAAGACGATGAGCCGTGAAATTTTGTTGTTGGTGGATGCCCTGGCGCGGGAAAAAAACGTGGCGCGCGAAGTCGTGTTCGGCGCGCTGGAGATGGCGCTGGCTTCCGCCACAAAAAAACGCATTCATGACGAAGCGGATGTGCTGGTTGCCGTCGACCGCGACAACGGCGAATTTGAGACCTTCCGCCGCTGGCAAGTGGTGGAGGATTCGGAATTCGTCAATGAATTCAATCAGGTGCCGCTTTCCGATGCGAAAAAGGATGACGCGGAAGTCGAAATCGGCGATTACCTGGAAGAAGCCCTTGAACCCATAGATTTTGGCCGCATTGGCGCGCAGGCCGCCAAGCAGGTGATCCTGCAAAGAATCCGCGACGCGGAGCGCGAGCAGATTCTGAATGACTTCCTCGATCGCAAGGAGCATGTGGTTTCCGGTGCCATCAAACGCATGGAGCGCGGCAACGCCATCGTGGAATTGGGCAAAATCGAAGCCCTGCTGCCGCATGAGCACATGATCCCCAAGGAAAATTTGCGTCCCAGCGATCGGATAAAAGCCTATTTGCTCAAAATCGACCGCAACGCGCGCGGGCCGCAAATCATCCTTTCGCGCACCGCGCCGGAATTCATCATGCGGCTTTTTGAGCTGGAAGTGCCGGAAATCGAGAATGGCCTCATGGAATTGAAGGCTTGCGCCCGCAACCCCGGCATACGCGCCAAGATTGCCGTCAAGTCCAACGATCCGCGCATCGATCCCATCGGCACCTGCGTCGGCGTGCGCGGCACCCGCGTCATGGCGGTCAGGAACGAAATCGCGGAAGAATTGATCGACATCGTGCTCTGGTCGGCGGACCCGGCGCAGTTCGTCATTGGCGCGCTGGCGCCGGCGGCGGTGTCTTCCATCGTGGTCGATGAAGAAAAACACGCGATGGATGTGGTGGTGGAGGAAGCCAACCTGGCCGACGCCATCGGCAAGGGCGGGCAGAATGTGCGCTTGGCCTCGGAGCTTACGGGCTGGACCATCAACCTGATGACGCAGGAGGAATCGGAAAAGCGTCAGGAAGCCGAAACCGCCGCGACCCGTCTGTTGTTCATGGAAAAGCTGGATATCGACGAAGAACTGGCCGATCTGCTGATTGGCGAAGGTTTTTCCGCGCTGGAGGAAGTGGCCTATGTGCCGCTGGCCGAAATGCTGGAAATCGAGGGGTTGGACGAAGATACCGTCAACGAGTTGCGCGCCCGCGCCCGCAACATCCTGCTTACGGAAGCCATTGTCGCCGAGGAGAAGCTGGAAGGCGTCGACGAAGCCATGTTGGCGCTCGAAGGCATGGACAAGGAACTGGCGGGCAAGCTGATTGCCCGCGACATCAAGACGCGGGATGACCTGGCGGAACTTTCCGTGGATGAGCTGACGGACATGACCGGGATGGAAGAAGCAAAAGCCAGCGCCCTGATTCTCAAGGCGCGTGAGCATTGGTTCGAATAAAAGGAGCGCGTCATGACCAGCACCAAGGTTTTCCAGTTCGCCAGCGAACTGAAGATGTCGTTAACGACGCTCCAGGAGCAGCTTGCGCAGGCTGGCGTCAAAAATTGCGATGCCGAGGATGATATTTCCGATCGCGACAAGAACCGCCTGCTGGAGTTTTTGCGGCGCGCGCACGGCGAAGGCGACAAGACCCGCATCACCCTGACGCGCCGGGAAACTTCGGAAATCAAGGCTACCGACGTGCATGGACGCGCCCATACCGTGCAGGTGGAAGTCCGCAAGAAGCGGGTGCTGATCAAACGCGAAGGGGCCGGCAAGCCGCCGCTCAAAACGACGCTTGCGGAACCGCCGTTCCCCGCGTCCGACGCGGAAGTCCCGGCGCCGACGAAACCGGAAACAGGCGCGTCGTCCGCTGAAGCGGAAAAGCCCGCGTCCGTGGAAGCGCCCGCCGCCGCTGAACCGCGGAATACGCAGACCTTGACCGGGACGGAAGCGTCCGCGCCGCCCGCCAAGGCGGCCAGGGGAAAGAAAACCGCCGACAAGGAAAAATCCGCGCCGACGGAGGATGCGCCCGCCGGGACGACGAGCGGCGGCGCCAAGCCCGGCGCGGCCAAGACGGGCAGGAAACCGGCAAAAACCGATGCGCCGAAGGCGGAAGACAAAAAAAAGGGCAAGGATAAGCCGGAGAGCGACAAGCCCGCGACGGAAGGAGTTGCGGTCAAAACGGGCAAGACCAAGGTCGTCAAGAAACAGTTCGTTCTGGATGAAGCCGAGTTGAAGGCGCGCGCCGAGGAAGAGCGGCGGCATCGGGAGTTGCTGGAGCGGCAGGAAAGGGAATTCAAGGAAAAACAGGAGCGTCAGGCCGAGCTTGCGCGCATGCGTCAGGATGCCGAAACAAAAAAGATTGCCGCCGAAAAAGCGGCGGTCGATACGCGCAAGAAGGCGGACGAACAGAACAACAGCAAGGAAGCCGCTCCCGCCGCCACGCCGGCAAACCGGGAAAAAGGCAAAAAAACCCTGCACAAGAAGCAGGGCGACAAGAGCACCTGGGACAACGGCAGGAAAAAAGGGCTGAAAACCAGAGGCGCGACCGGCGGCGAAGGCTGGAAGGAAGGGCGGCACGGCAAGAAGGGCGGCTTGCGCAACGAGAGCGGCGAAGGCAGCTTTCAGGCGCCGACCGAACCCATCGTGCGCGAGGTGCATGTGCCGGAAACCATTTCCGTCGCCGATCTGGCGCACAAGATGTCCATCAAGGCGGGAGAAGTCATCAAGTCCCTGATGAAGATGGGCATGATGGTCACCATCAACCAGATGCTCGATCAGGAAACGGCGATGATCGTGGTTGAGGAAATGGGGCACGTCGCCATTGCCGCCAAACTCGACGACCCGGACGCCTTTCTCGATGACCATGCCGTCGTTGCCGACGTTTCCGCTGAACCGCGCGCGCCGGTGGTTACGGTCATGGGGCACGTCGACCACGGCAAGACCTCCCTGCTGGATTCCATCCGGCGCGCCAAGGTCGCTTCCGGCGAAGCGGGCGGCATTACCCAGCACATTGGCGCCTATCACGTCGAAACCGCGCGCGGCATGATTACCTTTCTCGACACGCCGGGACATGAAGCCTTTACCGCCATGCGCGCGCGCGGCGCCCAGGCCACCGACATCGTGATTCTGGTGGTGGCGGCCGACGACGGCGTCATGCCCCAGACGCGGGAAGCCATCCATCACGCCAAGGCGGCGGGAGTGCCCATCGTGGTGGCGGTCAACAAAATCGACAAGCCCGAAGCCAATCCCGAACGAGTGAAACAGGAACTGGTGGCGGAAGGCGTGGTGCCGGAAGAATACGGCGGCGACTCGCCCTTCATCCACGTTTCCGCCAAAAAGGGCGTAAACATCGACACGCTGCTGGAAAACGTTCTGTTGCAGGCCGAAGTCCTGGAATTGAAAGCGCCGCGCGTCGCTTCCGCCAAGGGGCTGATCATCGAAGCGCGTCTGGACAAGGGGCGCGGCCCCGTCGCCACCATGCTGGTGCAGTCGGGAACGCTGAAACAGGGCGACATGCTCCTGGCCGGACAGGTTTTCGGCAAGATACGCGCCATGCTTGATGAGAACGGGCAAAGCGTCAAGGAAGCCGGGCCGTCGATTCCCGTGGAAGTGCTCGGTCTTTCCGACGTGCCCGCGGCGGGCGAAGAGGCCATTGTGCTGGCGGACGAAAAGAAGGCGCGCGAAATCGCGCTCTTCCGCCAGGGCAAGTTCCGCGACGTCAAGCTCGCCAAACAGCAGGCCGCCAAGCTGGAATCCATGTTCGATCAGATGAGCGAGGGCGAAACCAAGACCCTGCCGCTCATCATCAAGGCAGACGTGCAGGGTTCGCAGGAGGCGCTGGCGCACGCCCTGACCAAGCTGTCCACCAGCGAAGTGCGGGTGAATGTGCTGCATGGCGCGGTGGGCGGCATCAGCGAATCCGACGTGAATCTGGCGCAGGCCTCCGGCGCGGTGATCATCGCCTTCAACATTCGCGCCGACGCCAGCGCGCGCAAGCTCGCCGAAAATTTCGGCGTCGACATCCGTTACTATAATGTCATCTATGAGGCCGTGGATGAGGTCAAGGCGGCGCTTTCCGGGATGCTCGCGCCGGAAAAGCGCGAAATCGTCATCGGCCAGGCGGAAGTCCGCCAGGTGTTCACTATTGCCAAGATTGGCGCGATTGCCGGTTGCCAGGTGCAGGATGGCGTCATCCGCCGCGCCGCCCGCGCCCGTCTCCTGAGAAGCAATGTGGTGCTCTGGGAGGGCGAATTCGCTTCCCTGAAGCATTACAAGGACGACGTCAAGGAAGTGAAGGCGGGTTCCGACTGCGGCTTGTCGCTCAAAAACTTTAACGACATCCAGGCGGGCGACTTGCTGGAAATCTACGAAGTGCAGGAAGTGGCGCGCACGCTCTGAAAATTTTCCCTCTCCGCGCATCCAGATCGGACAGGGGGAGAGAATTTTTCCGCCGCTCGTTTTCGCCAAACGGCAGTTCAGCCGGTTCTTCCGCAAGGATTGAACCGGCATTGGCGATTGCCTGATGAATTGCCTGGAGAAGAGCGCCCATGGGCTTGGGCAATCCACGGAATTGGGCAATTCATGCGCATCCCGACTGTCGTCTTCCGTTCCGGCCCGCGGCATCCGTCTGCCCAACGCCAGCCCGCGATTTCTCGTCCGCGCCTCCTTTTCAAAAGGTTTTGAGCGAGCTTCTAATGCGCCGCGTCCCAGTTGTCGCCGTCCCCGATTTCCACCAGCAGCGGCACGGCAAGTCTTGCGACTTCGCCCATCAGACAGGGGAGGCGTTCCCGCACCGCGGCAAGTTCGGCGTCCGGGACTTCCAGCACCAGTTCGTCATGCACCTGCAAGAGAATGCGGCTTTGCATGCGTTCTCTTTCCAGCCAGTGTTGCACGGCCAGCATGGCAAGCTTGATGATGTCGGCGGCGGCGCCCTGCATGGGCGCGTTGATGGCGGCGCGTTCCGCTCCCTGGCGGCGTCCCGCGCTGCCGCTCGTGATTTCCGGCAGGCTCAGGCGACGGCCAAAGGCGGTTTCCACGTAGCCCCGGGCGCGGGCGCGTTCGCGCGTGATTTCCATGTAGCGGGCAACGCCGGGATAGCGGGTGAAATAACGTTCGATGTAGTTCTGCGCGGCGCGGCGATCCAGCCCCAGGTTTTTCGCCAGACCGAAGGCGCTCATGCCGTAGATGAGGCCGAAATTGATGGTCTTGGCGACGCGGCGCTGATCGGCGCTGACGGACTTCGCGTCGATGCCGAAAATTTCCGCCGCCGTGGCGCGGTGCACGTCCTCGCCCTGGGTGAATGCGGCCAGTAGGCGCGCGTCTTCGGAAAGGTGCGCCATGATGCGCAATTCAACCTGCGAGTAATCGGCGGAAACGATGCGGCATCCGGGCGGTGCGATAAAGGCGGCGCGGATGCGGCGGCCTTCTTCCGTGCGTGCGGGAATATTCTGCAAATTCGGGGCGGAAGAAGCCAGTCTGCCGGTAACGGCGGTGGCCTGCGCGAAATGGGTGTGCACCCGCCCCGTCGCCGGATTGATCATGCGCGGCAGCTTGTCGGCATAGGCGCCCTTGAGTTTGACCAGACTGCGATGCGCAAGCAGGAGTTTGGGCAGCGGATAATCGAGCGCCAGTTCGGAAAGCGCCTCTTCGTCGGTGGAAGGCGCGCCGCCGGGCGTCTTCTTTCGGACGGGCAAACCTTGCCGGACAAACAGGATTTCGGCCAGTTGTTTGGTCGAACCGAGGTTGAATGTCTGTCCGGCAAGGGCGTAGGCTTCCTGCTCAAAGGCGAGTATCTTTTGCCCCATCGCGTGGCTTTGCGCCGCCAGGAGCGCGGCGTCGATCAGCACGCCCGCGCGCTCCATCTTGAACAGCACGCCGCCAACCGGAATTTCGACGGCGGCGTAAATATGGCGCAACCCCGCGTGGGCGTCGATTTGCGGAAACAGGGCGGCGTGCAGGCGCAAGGTGATGTCGGCGTCCTCGGCGGCATAAACGGCGGCCTTGTCGGCGGCCACTTGCTCGAAGCCGATTTGCCGCGCGCCCTTGCCGCAAAGCTCGGCGTAGGGAATGGTGACAATGCCCAGATGGCGGCGGGCAAGCTGTTCCATGTCATGCCCCCTGTCCGATTCCAGCACATAGGATTGCAGCATGGTGTCATGGGCAATGCCGTTCAGGGTAATGCCATGATTGGCGAAAACGTGTTGATCGTATTTGATGTTCTGCCCGATCTTCAGATGCGCCGCCGATTCCAGCCAGGGTTTTAGACGCGCCAGCGTGTTTTCCAGCGGCAATTGCTTGCCCGCCTCCGCGCCCTGATGTGCGAGCGGGATATAGCAGGCCTCGCCCGGCGCGACCGCCAGGGAAATGCCGACGATGCGGGCATAAAGCGGCTCAAGACAGGTGGTCTCCGTATCCACGGCGGTGAGCGGGGCGGCGCTGACGCGGGCAAGCCAGGCTTCCAGCGCGGCGGCGTCCGTCACGATCTCGTAGGCGGCGCGATGGCGGCCATCGTCGATAAGCGCGGGGGATTCGGCGGTCGCCGGGGCAAGGAAGCGACGCGGCAAACCGGATTTTTCGGGCTTTTCCGCCGCGTTTTCCTCCGCCAGCGCCTGCAGCCAGCCGCGAAACTCGAAGCGGGCGTACAGTTCACGCAACGCGGCGGCGTCTGGCGGATTGGGCGTGAGGCAATCCGGCGCGGGCAGTCCGGCGACCTGGCAATCAATGCGGGCAAGTTTGCGTCCCAGCGGCAGAAAATCGAGATGCGCGCGCAGGTTCTCTCCCGCCGCGCCCTTGATGTCATCGGCGCGGGCGATGAGTTCATCCAGCGTGCCGTATTCGGCAAGCCATTTCGCCGCCGTCTTGGGGCCGCACTTGGCGACGCCGGGAATGTTATCGACAGCGTCGCCCATCAAGGCCAGATAATCGGCCACGCGCTCCGGCGGCACGCCAAACTTCGCCTTCACGCCCGCGACATCCAGCAGCTCGTCGGTCATGGTGTTGACGAGCCGCGTTCGGGCATTGACCAGTTGCGCCAGGTCCTTGTCGCCTGTGACGATCAGCGTTTCCATGCTGGCTTCGTTCGCAGCGCGCGCCAGCGTGCCGATCACGTCGTCGGCTTCCGCGCCTTCCACGCTCAACAGCGGCCAGCCCATGGCGCGGACGGCGGCGTGAATGGGTTCAATCTGCACCGCCAGATCCGCTGGCATGGACGGGCGCTGCGCCTTGTAGGCAGGATACCAGTCATGACGGAAGGTTTTTCCCTTGGCGTCGAAGACGACGGCTTTCTTTTCCGCCTTGAAGTCGCCATCCAGGCGGCGTAGCATGGCGAGCACGCCTTTCATGGCGCCCGTGGGAAAACCCTCGCGATTGCGCAAGTCGGGCAGGGCATGAAAAGCGCGGTACAGATAGGACGAACCGTCCACCAACAGCAACAGGGACATAGGCGCACACATGAAAGAAAAGGAAAAATTGCCTCGCCCGCTCGATCCTGAATTGCAGTCGCATTCCGGCGCGGCGCAGGAAGCCTGGCGAGTTTTCGGCATTATGTCAGAGTTCGTGGAAGCAACCGAGCGTCTGAAAATGATCCGTCCCGGCGTTTCCATTTTCGGCAGCGCTCGCATTGCGCCGGAACACCCGTATTACCGGCTGACCGAGGAGATTGCCCGCAAACTTTCCGACGCCGGATTTTCCGTCATTTCCGGCGGCGGCCCCGGCATCATGGAAGCCGCCAACAAGGGCGCGTTCTACGGACGTTCGCCTTCCGTCGGCCTCAACATCGAATTGCCGCATGAGCAGGCGGCGAATGCCTATCAGGACATTTCCCTGTCCTTTCATCACTTCTTCGCCCGCAAGTACATGTTCGTGCGCTTTGCCAGCGCCTACGTGGTCATGCCTGGCGGATTCGGCACCCTAGACGAATTTTTTGAAGCCCTGACCCTGACGCAAACGAACAAGACGCCGCACATTCCCATCATTCTGGTCGGCGCGACCTTCTGGCGCGGCCTGGTGGATTGGTTCCACGAACGCTTGATAGCGGAAGCCATGATCAACGCGGAGGATCTGCGGCTGATTCAGATCATCGACGAACCCGACGAGGTGGTCGCCGCCATTTTCAATCATTACGAATCGCGCGGCTTCACGCCGTTGTCCGCCGAGCGCGAATTGATGCTCAATCTGTAATAGAATTGTCCGTTCGATGCCCATCCCCTGTTTGCGAGGAATTCCATGCGTTACCGCTTCCTGCTTTTCCTGGCGTTTTTTCCGTTCGCGCTGACCGCGCAAGCGCAAGCGCCCGCCGACGCCGAACCGCTGCCCGACGTTCCGCCGCCCGCCGACATCCGTCCCTTCGACGAAAACATCGAGGAACCCCAAGTCACAATCCGACGGGAAGAACGCGGGACGGTGGAAGAATACCGGCTGAGCGGCAAGCTCTACATGGTCAAAATCACGCCGGAAATCGGCGCGCCCTACTATCTGGTCGACAACGACGGTGACGGACAATTCGAGACCCACAGCCCCACCAATCCCGGCGTGCGCGTTCCGATGTGGGTAATCGGCACCTTCTGACCGCGGAACGGACGCATCAGGAATCGGGGAAACCATGCGCGTCACACGCTCCACGCGGCGGCGGCAGCTTTTCCCGGATGCCCGATTCCTCGCGCCTCGCCCTTCGTCTCCGGCAATGAGCGCGTCGCGCCAAGCCGATTTTCAACGCCCGATCCGGCAGAGAGACGCCCGCCCCCGCGACTCACGCCAGGATAGCGAAGCGTAAATACGCCGCGCGGCTTGTATCAGCGAAAAAATTCAACGCTTGGCGTCTGTTTCGGTCTTTTCCGGCTTGAGCGTCGGCAATTCGTCGTTCGCGGCTTCTTCCGCGTCCTGAAGCGCCTTGTCTTCAAAGCGGGCGGCGATGGCGACGAATTCGTCCTCGCATTGCAAAAAGGCGTCCACGATGTCGCTGTCAAAATGCTGGTTGCGCCCCTGAAGAATGATGCGGCGAGCCTCGGCATGCGGCATGGGCGGTTTGTAGA
>JAITJU010000060.1 GCA_031278735.1 Zoogloeaceae bacterium | reverse complement strand
CGGCCATCGAGACAGCCGGATCGAACCGTCCGGAATGCGGCAGTCATTCCTTTCGACCGCCGCCGAACCATTGGCGAATTCGCGTTTTGCGTCGTCAAGCCGCAGCGGGATGACGGCCTCTCCCCCGGCATTGATGTAGCCCTCCTTTCCCGTCAGGAAAGACCGATGCACATCTGTTTGGTGATCAAATACTCCTCAATGCCGTATTTCGAGCCTTCGCGGCCAAAGCCGGATTGCTTGACGCCGCCGAAGGGGGCGACCTCGTTGGAAATCAGGCCGGTGTTGATGCCGACCATGCCGTATTCCAGCGCCTCCGCGACGCGGATGACGCGGTTCAGGTCCCGCGTGAAAAAATAGCTGGCGAGGCCAAATTCCGTGTCGTTGGCAAGCGTGATGGCTTCCGTTTCCGTGGAAAAGCGAAAGACCGGCGCGACGGGGCCAAAGGTTTCTTCCCGCGCGCAGCGCATGTCCGGCGTCGCGTCGGCAATGACCGTCGGCTCGAAGAAGGCGCCGCCGCTTGTGTGCGATTTGCCGCCGACAAGGATGCGACCGCCTTTTGCCGCGGCGTCGGCAACTTGCGCTTCAACCTTTCGCAAGGCGTCGGCGTCGATCAGCGGACCTTGCGTGACGCCCGCCTCCGCGCCGTTGCCTACTTTCAGCGTCCTGACCTTCGCCGTCAGTTTTTCGACAAAGGCGGCGTAAATGCCGTCTTGCACCAGCAGGCGATTGGCGCAGACGCAGGTCTGGCCGCTGTTGCGGAATTTCGAGGCCATCGCGCTGTCGACGGCGACATCCAGATCCGCGTCGTCGAAGACGATGAAGGGCGCGTTGCCGCCAAGTTCCAGGGAGAGTTTTTTCAGGGTCGGGGCGCTCTGCGCCATGAGCAGGCGTCCCACTTCCGTCGAGCCGGTGAAGGAAAGTTTCCGCACGATGGGGTTGGCGGTCAATTCCCGCCCCACGGCGGGCGCGGAAGCGGCGGCGCAGGTGACGACATTGAAGACGCCCGGCGGAATGCCCGCCTGCTCGGCGAGTTCGGCCAGCGCCAGCGCCGTCAGCGGCGTGTGTTCCGCCGGCTTGACGAGCATGGTGCATCCGGCGGCCAACGCGGGCGCCGCCTTGCGCGTAATCATGGCGGCGGGAAAATTCCACGGCGTAATCGCGGCGCAGACGCCTATCGGCTGCCGGATGACGACAATGCGTTTGTCGTTGCCGGGCGCGAGCATGGTGTCGCCATAGACGCGGCGGCCTTCTTCCGCGAACCACTCGATGAAGCTTGCGGCATAGAGCACTTCGCCGTTCGCCTCGGCCAGCGGCTTGCCCTGCTCGGACGTCATGATGCGGGCAATGTCGGCGGCGGCGGCGACGATTCGATCATGCCATTTGCGCAGGATCAGCGCGCGCTCCTTGCCGGAAAGTTTTTTCCAGGCGGGCAAGGCGCGTTGCGCGGCCTCGATTGCCGCGCGGGTTTCCGCCGCGCCCATGTCGGGCGCCGAGGCGAGGGTCGCGCCGGTGGCCGGATTCGTTACCGCGAAAACTGCGCCGTTTTCGGCGTCGCGCCATTTGCCGTCAATGTAAGCCTTGTTTTTCAGCAGATTGGGATGATTGAGCTGCATGGTTTTCTCCTTGAAACGCGCTTCGTTGGGGTAATTTTCCGCGATCATCGGCAAGGTATGCGTGATGACGATCAGCCAGGCGGGGCTGATCGGTTTGCCCCGTTCCTGACCTGCGGCGACGGCTTCCCGTCGGCGGCGGCGCACTGGCGAACGCGCGCGTCCGCGCCGCCTTCAGGCGCGATCTTCTCCAGAAGGACGATGTCCGCGAGCGAGGCGGCAGACGTTCTTGTTTTCTTCATTTTCTGCGCTCTTCCGTTTCTTTCCTCGCAAGACGGAATCGTCCCCGCGAGGACGGATCAGGCTTTTCCGGCGGCGACCAGATCATTCAGGACGGCACCGATGATGGCAAGCCCTTCGTCCAGCACCGCGTCGGAGATGGTGAGCGGCGTCATGAGGCGCAGCACGTTGCCGTTTATGCCGCAGGTGAGCAGGATCAGGCCGCGTTTTGCGGCTTCCGCCTTCAGGTTGTTGGCAATGTCGGGCGCGGGGCGGCGCTTGTCGCCATTCAGACAGAATTCAACCGCGCTCATGGCGCCCAGGCCGCGAATATCGCCGATGCAGGCCAGTTTTTTGGACAATTCCGCAAAAAATCCCCGGATGCGCTCGCCGATGACCACGCTGCGTTGACAGAGCCTTTCTTCCTCAACGATGTCGAGCACCGCGAGCGCCGCCGCGCAGGCGATCGGATTCCCGCCGTAGGTGCCGCCCAGACCGCCGGGCGCGCAGGCGTCCATGATGTCGGCGCGTCCGATGACGGCGGAAATCGGCGTGCCGCCGCCCAGACCCTTGGCCATGGTGATGATGTCCGGCGTAACCCCGGAATGCTCGATGGCGAGCATCTTGCCGGTGCGCGCCACGCCAGTCTGGATTTCGTCGTCGATGAGAAGAATGCCATGCGAATCACAAAGGGCGCGCAGACGCCGCAGAAATTCGGCGGGCGCGGGAATGTAGCCGCCCTCGCCCTGCACCGGCTCGACGATGATGGCCGCCGTCCGGCTGGCTTCGATGTCGCTCTTGAATATCTTCTCTATCCCGGCAATGGCGTCGTCGATGGAGATACCCTGGATTTCGGAAGGATAAGGCGCGTGATAGATGTCGCCGGGGAAGGGACCGAAGCCCGTCTTGTAGGGGGTGACCTTGCCGGTGAGCGCCAGGGTGAGCAGGGTGCGGCCATGAAACGCGCCGTTGAAGGCGATGACGCCGGGGCGTCCCGTATAGGCGCGCGCGATCTTGACCGCGTTTTCCACCGCTTCCGCGCCAGTATTCATGAAAAACGCCTTTTTCGCCGCTTTGCCCGGAGCAAGGCGGCCAAGGCGCTCGGCGAGGGCAACGTAGCCTTCGTAAGCGAGCACCTGAAAGCAGGTGTGCGTGAATTGCGCCAGTTGCGCCTGCGCGGCGGCAATGACTTTGGGATGACAGTGGCCGGTATTCACCACGGCGATGCCCGCGCAGAAGTCGATGTAACGCCTGCCTTCCACATCCCAGATTTCGCTGTTCTGCGCCTTCTGGACAAAAACCGGATGGGCGTTGTTCACACCAATCGGCAGCGCGTCAACACGGCGCGCCATCAACTGGGCATTGGTCTGGGCAAAAGCATTCATCTCATTTCCTTTGCGAAGCGGGTGACTGGGTAAAAAGGGGCGGCGGCGGCAAACTCATGCCGGGCGGTCATGCCGGACGGCTTGACGAATGCCATGATAACCCCGCGTCCGCCGCGTTCCCACATACAAACCCGCATATTTTTCAGGGTACTGTAATGGCGCGTGGAGCAGCACAATCCGGGTTTCGGATACAATGCCGCATCCTGCAATCCGTCTTCCGAACGGAATTTTTCCCGCGCAAGGCTGTTTATCGTCCATCCCGCTCTCCCATGTTGCCCCTCGACCTCTCCGCCCCCTCGTCGCTTGTGCTCCAGATTGCTCTGGGCATCAAGGCGCTCATCGACGAACGAAAGCTGTCGCCCGGCGCCAGGCTGCCTTCCATCCGCCAGTTTGCGGAATCGCACGGCGTGAGTGTATCCACAGTGGTCGAGGCCTATGACCGGCTGGTTGCGGATGGTTATCTCATCGCCCGCCAGAGTTCAGGATTTTACGTGCGCGCCGCGGCGCAGGGGATTTATCGGGAAGAGGCGCAATCGTTGCGCAATGTTCGTTTCGACCCGCTGTGGTTCGTGCGCCGCGCCTGGGAGAACCGCTCGGCGGAGGTGACGCCAGGTTTCGGCTGGGTGCCCGACGCCTGGCTCGACAACGACGCCATGCGCCGCGCCCTGCGCGCGCTGTCCGGCAAGCCGCCCGGCCAGATGCTGGGTTACGGCAACCCGCGCGGGCTGACCAGCCTGCGCCTGAAGATCAGCGCATGGCTGGGTGAACAGGAAATCGCCGCCGCGCCAGATCAGGTGTTGTTGACTGCGGGCGCGAGCCACGGCATCGAACTCGTTTCCCATTACCTGTTGCGCCCCGGCGACACCGTGTTGGTGGATGAACCCGGCTACAGCGTCATGATATCCAACCTGCGCGCGCGCGGCGCGCGGATGGTCGGGGCGCCCTGGACGCCGCAAGGCCCGGACGTGGCCGCGCTCGACGAACTGGCAAGCCGCTGCCGCCCGCGCGCGTTCTTCACCAATTCCCGACTGCACAATCCGACCGGCGCCAGCTGCTCGTCAGCGACCGCGCATCGCGTGCTGCAGATTGCCGACCGGCATGATTTCATCGTAGTCGAGGACGACGTCTGCGCCGATCTCGATGTCGGCGCGCATCGCAGCCTGGCCTGCATGGACCAGTTGCGCCGGGTCATCTACCTGAACAGCTTCTCGAAATCCGTCTCGCCCCGCCTGCGCGTCGGCTTCATCGCCGCCCACCGCGACGCAATCGAGGACATCACCCAGATCAAGATGATGACCGGCCTCACTTCCTCCGAAATTGCCGAGCGGATGGCGCATGAAATCCTGAGCGAGGGTCGCTTTCGCAAGCACATTCGGGCGCTGCGCGAACGCCTGGGCGAAGCGCAGAAAAACACGGCCGCGCGCCTGCAAGAAGTCGGCCTGGAACTGTTCGACGCGCCGGAAGTCGGCCTTTTCCTGTGGGCGCGCCATCCTCTGTTTGCCGATTCCGCCGCGCTCTGCAACGAAGCCATCAAGTCCGACTTGCTCCTCGCGCCGGGACACCTGTTCATGACCCAAGGCCAAGCCTCCCCATGGATGCGCTTCAACGCGGGCTTCAGCAATTCCCCCCGGCTCTACGATTTCCTGGGAAGTCTGCGATGTCGCATCCCGGACGATTCGATTCCGGCAAACGATTGAGGTATTGTGAATGGCCTTGGGATACTGGCAGCCAATCCATTGGTGTTGAAAATAATTGCGGTTGCGTCACGATTCTTTATCGCGACTTGCAAATTGTATGCGCTGGCGGTGATGCCGGCAGCGCCAGTAGCGGTAGCGCCCATGTCGGAAATCCTTTTCATCAAAAAGAAAAGCCAAGATGGCCGCGACAATCATCCGCGCGAAAATGGCAAAGAAAAAGCCAGAAAAGAGAAACCAGAATTTATGCTGCGAGCGGAATTTCTCTGCGGAAAATGCGGCTTTATACGATAAAGTTTATTTTCCTCACATATCTGTCATACGTATCATGCAGACCACCCGGCATCATTCTGAACACCATGGCAAAGTGAAATGAAGACCAAACATCGCGGACATAATCTCTTCGCGATTCATTTTTTTACATACGACAGAGAAGGCAATACTCCAGCGCGTTGAACATAGCGTACGATAGGCACGACTACGGAAGAAAGCAAAAAAATAATGCCGATAACAGACCAGGCAATCATGTGAGTCTTTTGCAAAACACCAAAACTGCCATTGGGCACATCATAAAAATCAATGACTTAGACAACGAGAACTGCGGCATTGGCGTAGTTTTGCAAAAGGCTCATGTGTGTTTTCCTCGTGTAAACATCAAAAAACCGCCCGCGAATTCCGCTCCATTTGCGGCCTCGTGCGCCTGGTAATCCGCCTTGTCCATCAACCCCGCGTCCTGCAAGGCCTTCAACTGCGCGGAAAGCTCCCCTGAACTCTCTGCCGCTTCCCGCAAATCCCGCACCGCCCCACTGCCGCGCATATCCGGCAATCGGAAGAAAGGGAAACCCCGTCGATGAATTCCCGGTAAAAGGAATTCTCCGCCAAATTGAGATGGGCGGCGGTTCCTTCGCTGCCGTCTGTCCGTTCCCGTCAATGGAAACAATGCCCTGTTCCGCCAGCGTGGTCAGTTCGCCATCATCGGTCATGCCCGTCCTGATCCTTGTCTTGCCGGATTTCTACGACATTGAACTGCGCGTCGTTCTGGTCAATGCGGGTTGCTTCGCCCGATTGCCGTTTCCAGCAAGGCGACAAAATCCCGCTCGTCACGCGTCTGGCCGACTTCGCGCGCCGTAACGGTATAGCCGTGCGGGCGGGCGATGGCTTCGTAGCGCGGAATGCGGGAACGAAAGAGATGCGGAAAAATCCAGCGGGTGAAGTCGTCCGGGTCGGCGTCGAATGTATCCGGCGCGTCTTCCAGACCGCGTTCCGCCCGGTAGCGCGGCAAATACTCCGCAAGAAAGGCGGGACGATAGTAGAGCGGTTTGGGATCGTGCCGCGCCCGCTGAATCAGCGTCGCTTCTTCCTCCGGCGCGGCTGCCTGAATGTAGAGCATCAGCGTGTGTTCGGCCAGAAGTTCGATGACGCCAGGCGCTTCCAGATCGCACAGGCTGCCGCCCACGTCGTTTATAAAATGGCTGTAACCGTAGACATTCCAGGCTTTCTGGATGAATGCGGGCACGTCGAGCATCGCGGCGATTTCCGCATCGCGGTAGAGCGCCTGACGGCGGGAAAACTCGGCGATCGCCAGACCGCCGAGTCGCGGGCTGCCCGGTTTGCCGACAAAGGACAGCACCGGGCCGAGATCATCGACCTTGATGTTGTTCGAGACGTCAATCCAGTCGCGCCGCAGGAGATCGCGCAGCAAGGGCACGGACATGGCTTCCTGCTTTACCATATCCAGAATCGGCTCGTCGAGGTAACGCTTGCCGATGCGGTAATCCGCCGAATAGTGGAACCAGTCATGCCGCCGCAAAAGCGAGGCAAGCCAGGTTTTGCCAACACCCGACATACCCAGCAGGGTTACTTTTTTGCGCGGCCAGGCGCGAAAGGAAGCGGGCGTGAATTTCATGCGCGCCGGATTCCGCGTTTATTCATCCTGCGCTTTCGGGTTGTCGAAAAACTCCCGCGCGAGCTTGAACACCACGGGACTCAGCAACAACAGGGCAATGAGATTGGGGATTGCCATCAGGCTGTTGAACAAATCGGAAAGATTCCAGATCAGGTTGAGTTCGGCGAGCGCGCCGACCGGCACGATGAGCGTGAAGAAAATCCGGAACGGCAACGCCGCCTTGTGACCAAACAGGTAGATGGCGCAGCGTTCGCCATATACGCACCACCCCAAAATGGTGGAGAAGGCAAAGAACACCAGTCCTACCGTCACCAGCCAGGAACCGGCGGCGCCCAGCGTGTTGCGGAAAGCGCGCGCGGTCAGCGCGCCCGCGCCATACGTCGTGGACAATTCGCTGACCCTGGCTTCGCGCAGTTTCTTGAGTAGTTCCGCGTCGATCTTGTGGTGCGTTTCCGCCAGCGTCTTGCCGTCCTTCACGATTTCGCGGGCGACGAGTCTGCCCAGAATGAATTCATCCGGCGCCGTCAGGACGCGGATGTCGGCGTTTTCCATCTTTTGCAGATGTTCGGCGGTGAAGCGTGTTTTTTTGGCGACGATCAAGCCGCCTTCCGGCGTCTTGATGTCGAAAGGAGCAGCCTCGCCGCGCAGGACGGCGCTGACGGCGACGGTGTTGGCGTTTTCCGCGCCGAGTTGAAAATCAAGGCCGACTTTCCACTCCCCCGAACTCAGAATGACGAGCGCCGAAATGGAGCAAATGACGATGGTGTCAAGAAAAGGGTCAAGCATTCCCAGCAAACCCTGCTTGACCGGGTTTTTGACGATGGCGGTGGCGTGCGCGATAGGCGCGCTGCCCAATCCCGCTTCGTTGGAAAAAAGGCCGCGCGCCACGCCGAAGCGGATCGCCTGCGCCAGGGCGGCGCCGGCAAAGCCGCCCACCGCCGCGTGGCCGCTGAAGGCGCTGTCGAGAATCAGGAAAAAAGCCTCGCCCACCTTGTCGGCATGGACGATGAGAATGACCAGACCGCCAATCACATAGATGAACGCCATGATCGGCACCAGTGTGCCCGAAACCGCGCCAATGCGCTTGACGCCGCCGATCAGCACCGTGCCCGCCAGCAGCAGCAGCAGGCAGGCGATGGCCGCCGGTTCCAGAAGCAGGTCGTAGTCCTTGCCCAGACTGATGGCGTTTATCGCGATCGCGTTGGCCTGCGTCATATTGCCGATGCCAAAGGAAGCGACCATGCCGAAGACGGCAAAAAGCGCGGCGAGCCATTTCCAGTTCTTGCCCAGGCCATTCTTGATGTAGTACATGGGGCCGCCGACATACTTGCCGTCCGGCGTCATCTCGCGATAGTGCACCGCCAGCGTCGCCTCGCAGAATTTGGTCGCCATGCCAAACAGCGCGGTGACCCACATCCAGAACACCGCGCCCGGCCCGCCCAGCAAAATGGCGGTAGCGACGCCGACAATATTGCCCGTGCCAATCGTGGCCGCGAGCGAAGTCATCAAGGCGCGAAAGGGCGAAAGCTCACCCTTGTGATCGGGGTGATGCCTGCGTCCCTGCCACATCACGACAAAAGCGCGCGGCAAACGCCGCAGGGGCATGCAGCGCAACCCCGCCATCAGGATGACGCCAACCCCCAGAAGGAGCGGAATCAGAACATAAGGCCCCCAGATGTACGTACTGATCTGGTCAAGAAATTGGGCGATGGAATCCATGGGGCACCACCTTTTCTGCTCAACAGGAAAATCAGTGAATTTTCAGACGCACGGCAACGCATCACGCGCAAGACTACCACATCTGGTCGGCGCAACCCTGAAAATGCCCGGCGCCGTCCGAGCGAAAACGGGCGCGTCGTCCCGTCCAGCGGCCAGAAGCCCGCCTTTCGGCGTTCGCGGCATTGCCCGCGCCGGAAAACCCGGAAAAGGCATTTGCGTCATCTGCAGGACACACGACGCGGCTAGTCTCGCGCATCCATGCATCCACTTCTGACGGATTATGCGCAATAAATTCATCGAACAAATCCGCGCCAGGCGATTGGCGAAAAACATGAAGCGCCTGCTGGCGATCATGCTGTGCGTATTGGTTGTCATCCTGCTGTGCTTTTTGCTCAGGGAAACCTGGACGCTGGTCTCGATTCTGCTGAAAAACGCGCCAGGACACGGCAGTTACGAGATGATAGAAGCCATCGTCATCTGGTTTCTGTATTTCGAGTTCATCGCGTTGATCGCAAAATACTTTGAGTCAAAATTTCACTTCCCGCTGCGGTATTTTATTTATATCGGCATTACGGCGATTGTCCGGCTGATCATCGTCGATCACGAAAAGCCCGTATCCACGCTGATTTATGCGCTGGCCATCCTGGTGCTGCTGATTTCGCTCTACATCGCCAACAGCCGCCTGCTCAAGCGGGAATATTGAATCCGTAGCCTCCCGGAGCGCCGGGATCATGACTTGTTCCTGCGCTTTTTCTGGAATAAAACGCCGCGCCGAATTTTCTCATGAAATCGTTCCAAACCCCTTTTTGTTGCGGAAGTTTTTGATGCGCGCTGTTTTTCGTGCGCCGCTTGGCGGCAGGCGGGCGGCGCAGCCGTCCCCACTGTCTTCTGTTTTCCGAAAGCGGTCTTTTGTTCCCGATTGGGCTGTGTTATTTTCAGGCGTTTTGTGAATTCTGGAATACGCGCGTGGATATTCTGTTTCTTTCGACGGGAATTGTCGCCCTGGCGGAAATCGGCGACAAGACGCAATTGTTGGCCTTTCTTCTCGCGGCACGCTTCAAGAAACCCCTCCCCATCATCTTCGGCATTCTGGCGGCCACCGTTATAAATCATGGTTTGGCGGGCGCGTTGGGCACGTGGATCACCCATGCCGTTCCGCCGGACATCCTGCGCTGGTTTCTGGGATTTTCCCTGCTCGGCATGGCGGTATGGGCATGGTTTCCCGACCGGATCGACGCCAGTGAGATTCGATTTTCCGGGCGCTCCGGCATCTTCGCGGTGACGTTTCTCGCCTTTT
>JAITJU010000002.1 GCA_031278735.1 Zoogloeaceae bacterium | reverse complement strand
AGAACCAGGGCGCGACGAGCAGTTGTCCCAACAGGGCGAAAAAGCCCAGCGAGAAAACGAAAAGAAGCGCGACGCGCCGAATGATGTGGCGATGGTGCAAATGCCCCAGCTCATGCGCCAGCACCGCTTCCACCTGCCGCGGCGTCAGGCGTTCCAGCAGTGTGTCGAAGAACACGATGCGCCGCGCCTTGCCAAAGCCGGTGAAATAGGCGTTGCCGTGACTGGATCGGCGAGAGCCGTCCATGACGAAAAGTCCGAGTTCGCGCCCGCCGAAATCGCTCCGTCGCAACAGCGATTGCGTTCGCGTCTTCACCTCGCCGTCGGCCAGCGGCGTGAAGCGATTGAACAGCGGCGCAATCCACAGCGGATAGACGAAAAACATCAGCGCGTTGAAAGCCGTCCATGCCAGGCAGGCGTAAAGCCACCAGTATTCGCCCGCGGCCTGCATCAGCCAGAGCACCGCCGCCAGCAACGGCAGCCCCAGCAGAACGAAAAGCGGAATCTGTTTCAGGAGATCGGAAAAAAACAGGGCAAGCGTCATGCGGTTGAAGCCGAAGCGCGCCTCCAGACGAAACTGCCGGTAAAGATTCAGCGGAATGTCCAGCAGGCAGGAAAGAATGACGACGCTGGCGATCAGGCTGACGCCATAGGTTTGCGGATGCGTAAGACGCGCCGACCAGAAGTCGTGCAGCGCCTGCAAGCCGCCGCCCCAGGTGAGCGCCAGAAAATAGAGGATTTCCACGCACAGCGCCGCGTATTCCAGACGGATTTTCGCCAGCGTGTAATCTGCCGCCCGCCGATGCGCGGCAAGCGGGATGCGTTCGGCAAAAATGGCGGGCACGGCATCCCGGCGCGCGGCGACGAAGCGCGTCTGCCGCAGCAGGAGCGCAACGCGCAGCGCGACATGGCACAGCAGGACGGCAAGCAGAACGGCGCGAAAGATTTCGGTCACGATTTACAAAATCCTGATAATTTCTGGCAAAGTAACAAGAGTTTCCGGCAAAGCTATGCCACAATGCGGCTTTGAATTTTCGAGTGACACAATTATATGGCACGTGACGCGACAAACCTCGTCTGGCTGGACATGGAAATGACGGGGCTGAGCCCTGATACGGACCGCATCATCGAACTGGCGATGGTGGTCACGAATTCCAGTCTCGACGTGCTTGCCGAGTCTCCCGTCTGGGTTATCCGCCAGCCGGAAACCGTTCTGAAAGGCATGGACGAATGGAACCAGAAAACCCACGCCCGCTCCGGACTCATCGAGCGGGTGCGCGCTTCCGTCTGCGACGAGGCGCGGGCGGAAGCCGAAGCCTGCGCTTTCGTGCAGTCGTTCGCGCCCGCGGCGACCTCACCCATGTGCGGCAACAGCATCTGCCAGGATCGCCGTTTCATGGCGCATTACATGCCCAAGCTGGAAAAATGGTTTCATTACCGCAATCTGGACGTGAGCACAATAAAGGAATTGTGCAGGCGCTGGGCGCCGACGTTGCTCAAGGGGTTCCAGAAGCGGGGGGCGCACGAGGCGCTGGCGGATATTTACGAATCCATCGATGAACTGAAATATTATCGTGAACACTTCATTCGCCCGTCGTTAAGTACGGTAGAATAAAAGGAAAGGAGAAAATGAATGCAGACTAAACATGTGCGGTACATTCTAGGGGTTTTGTGCTCGGGTTTTTTCTGCGCTTCGGTGCAGGCGGTTGACGCGCAGCTGCAGGCCGTCCTGCGCAATCCGCAGGCGCTGAAGAATGCGCAGGAGGAAGGTCGCAGGGCTTCTTCCTTCTGCGTCAACTGCCACGGCAAGAATGGCGTGAGCAAGCAACAGGACGTTCCCAACCTGGCTGGGCAAAACGCCGACTACGTGCTGGAACAGACCCGCAAATTCGGCAAGGGGCAGCGCAAGGATGAGTTCATGCAAGGCGTCATCTCCCTTCTGAGTGAAGAGGAGAAAATCAACATTTCCCTCTATTACGCCAGCCAGAATCCCAGACCCGGCACACCCAACGCCGCGCTGGCGGCAAAGGGCAAGCAGGTTTATGCCCGGCTCTGCCAGCGTTGCCATGGCAACGCGGCGCACGGCAACGAGGTGATTCCCCGTATCGCCAGTCAGCACATGGAATACCTGACGCGCTCCATTACCCGCTACCGTGACAGGACAGGCGAGCGACAGGAGCCGCAGATGACCAGCGCTGTTTCGCCGCTGAAGGACGCCGACATCGAAGCGGTCGCCGCCTACCTGCACAGCCTGCCTTGAAGTCGGCGGGCGGAAGCTCGCGTGATTTCCTGTTTTTCCGCGGACGGAATGTGATATGTTTCGTCCTGCGCGCGTGTCTGAAAGCTTGGCTTTCCGAATGGCGTCGTTTTTTCTGACCCTGTCAATGAGGATTTCCCCATCATGAGCAAATTTCTGTTATCCATGGACGCGGCGCAGGAAGCGGGCGACATCACCCGTTCCCGCTTCGTCATCAAGGCTTATGCCTATCTGAGCGGCGCCCTTCTGGCTTTTGCCGTGCTTTCCCTCGTGCTGCATTACAGCGGCTTCGGCGTTCAAATGATGGTGCTTCTGGGCGGCTCATCGGTTTCCTGGCTCGTGCTGCTGGGCTGCTTCATGGTCGTGGGCTGGCTGGCCTCTTCGGTTGCCGAAAAGGCGAAAAGCAATGCCGCGCAGGTTTCGGCGCTGGGTTGCTACGTGTTGGCGTGGGCGATCATGTTCTCGCCGCTCTTTTTCCTTGCCGCGCACACGCCGGGCGCCATCCTGACGGCTGTGTTCGCCACGCTGCTTCTCGTGGGCGGCCTGACCTGGACGGCCATCGGCAGCAAGAAGGATTTTTCTTTCCTGGGCGGCATATTGCGCATCAGCGGCCTGGTCGCCATTGGCGCGATTGTGGCCAGCGTCATTTTCGGCTTCAGCCTCGGCATCTGGTTTTCAGCGTTGATGATCGTGTTTGCGGGCGGCTGCGTCCTGTATGACACTTCCGTCATCCTGCGCTATTACCCGCTCGACCGTCCCGCAGGCGCTGCGCTGCATCTTTTCGCCTCTATCGCGCTGCTGCTCTGGTACGTGCTGCGCTTCGTCATTCAATTCGCCGGCGACGATTGAAGCCCGAAAGCCCAAGCCGGATGCCGGAATTTGGCAATCCGGCGGAACGGCAGGCATAAAAAAAGCAAGGCGCGAACCGCCTTGCTTTTTTGTTGCGTAACGTTGCCAGCCAGATTATTGGGCGGCGGGCGTCTCGGCAGTCGGCGTTTCCGCAGGCGTGACCGTGTCAACGGGCGTGGCCGCATCTGCAGGGACGGCGTCGGCGGGCACATCCGCCGCGTCGGCGGGCGCGGCCGCTTCGTCAGCGGGCGCAGCGGTCGCATCGGCTGCGGGCGCAGCATCCGTCGGCGTGACGGCGGGTTCAACAGCGGGCGTTTCGACAGGCGCAGCGGTTTGCTGGGCATCGCCGCAGGCGGCAACCGCCAAGGCAAGCAAAGCGGCAACAAGGAGAGACTGTTTCATTTGTTTGATCCTTTAAAGTGTGACTGAACAAAATCCTTGGCCAGACAGGAATCTGGTTGACGGGCGATTGTAGCAAGTATTTTTCAATGTTGCACTGCAACAGTAAAAGTTTTTATCCCGAAACGAAAAGTTGTTACACGTTTGTCCCGGGTTTTGAAACATTCTGTCAATACAACCCCATCTGCGTTGGCGCGAATGGTGTGCACGGTGCCGCCCAGATTTCAGAGAATCGCTGCGCGTAAGGCGTACTTTCCGCCGAATCGTCCAGGATGAACGCGGCGCGCGGATGCGTCAATTCAAAGCGCGCCAGCGTATGCAGGCGATCCGCGACCGTGAAGGCGTCGCGCAGGTGTTGTAGTGTGTTGGGAATCTGCCGCACCTCGACGCGATGCGACTGGCTGGCGACGAGGCGCACCAGACGCGGATGATCCTGATGCAACCGTCCCGTGCGGCGCAGGGCGATGCGCAGGATCGCCCTTGGGTTGCGCGCCAGGAAAGTTTGCAGGAGGCCAAAACACCCGGCCTGCCGCAAGCCCAGTTGCGTCAAATCGTCGTCAAAGATGCAGAGTTCCTGGCTTGCCCGCGTCAATATCTGCTCGAAACTGGTTTGCAGGTCTTTCCAGGATTCGTGAATGATGTACGTCATGCGCGTAGTTTACCGAAGAGGTTGATAGAATTGCGAACTTTTTTGGGGGACGCGAATGCCGATTGGCGTAATCGAGGCGCTGGACGCGGAGGCCAGAGGCATTGCCCGTGAAAACGGCAAGGCCATCTTCATTGACGGCGCCTTGCCGGGCGAGACGGTGGAATACGCGAGTTACCGCGCGAAATCCCGTTACGAGCAGGCGCGTCTCGTGCGGATCATTCATCCCGTCGCCGCCCGCGTTACGCCGCGATGCCCGCATTTTGGCGTCTGCGGCGGCTGCGCCATGCAGCATCTGGAATATGCCGCCCAGACCGCCGTCAAGCAACGGGTGCTGGAAGACAATCTCCGGCATATTGGGCGCGTCCGGGCGGAGATGGTGCTGTCGCCCATTCAGGGGCCTGCCTGGGGGTATCGGCGCAAGGCGCGCCTGGGCGTTCGCCGGGTGCGCAAGAAAGACGGGACGCTGGTGGGCTTTCATGAAAAGCGCAGCAGTTATATCGCCGACATCGAGACCTGCCCCATCCTGTACCCTGCCGCGTCCGCCCTGCTCCTGCCGCTGCGCGAGCTGATCGACGGCCTTTCCATCCGCGAGCGTCTGCCGCAGGTGGAAGTTGCGGCGGGCGATCAATGCCTTGCGCTGGCGCTGCGCATTCTGGAGCCGTTGAAAACGGCGGACGCAAGCCGCCTGCGCGCCTTTGCCGACGCGCATCGGGTGACGCTCTATCTGCAACCCGGCGGGCCGGAGAGCGTCCGTCGTTTCCATCCCCTGCCGGGGCCGGAACTGGACTACGCCCTGCCGGAATTCGATCTGCGCATGTCTTTTCAGCCCACGGACTTCACTCAGGTCAATCATGACGTCAACCGCGTCCTGGTCCGCCGCGTCCTGACGTTGCTCGAACCGCGCCCCAGCGAAGCCGTGGCGGATTTGTTCTGCGGTCTGGGCAACTTCAGTTTGCCCATTGCCCGCAGGGGCGCGCGGGTGACGGGGGTTGAGGGTAATGCGGGATTGGTCGAGCGTGCGTGCGCCGCCGCCGAATCCAACGGCCTTGCCGGAGGCGCCCGCTTTGCCGTTGCCAATCTGTTTGCCGCGACGCCGGAATCCATGCGCGCGCTGGGGCGCATCGACAAATGCCTGATAGACCCGCCGCGCGAAGGGGCGCTGGCCGTAGTCAAATCCCTGCCCTCCGCGCGGGAAGAAGAAGCGCCCGCCCGCATCGTCTATGTTTCTTGCAATCCCGCCACGCTGGCGCGCGATGCCGCCATTCTGGTGCATCAGAAGGCGTATCGCTTCCTTTGCGCGGGCGTTGTCAACATGTTCCCGCATACGGCGCATACGGAGTCCATCGCCGTTTTCGACGCCGCGCTTCGACGCCGCGCCATATAATGAGACGCTCATTTGAAAAAGGAGGCAGCCATGCGCCTTTTCCCCGTGTGTCTTTTCCTATTGGCGGTCTTGGCGCTGCCCATGTTCGCGCCGCCCGCCCAGGGACAGGTCTATAAATGCAAGGTTTCCACGGGCAAGACCCTGATACAGGATCATCCATGCGAGGGCGTCGGCGTGAAAACAGAGCAGGTGCGCTCCGTTCGCCAGATTACGCCGGAAGAATACGGCGCTGCTCAGGAGGTGCATCAGAGAAACGCCACCCAGCTTGGACAGATTCAGCGGGAAGAGGCGCGCTCACAGGCGGAGGCCAAGGCGCGATGGACCGCTGACGAATCGCGACGCCAAGCCGAGGCGCAAACCCGCGCGCGGCGGGACGAGCAATGCAAATCCTCCCTTTTGAAGGAAAAGGAAATGGGGGAATCCGCTTATCGTTCCCTGATGCTGGCCTGTAACAGCGGAGCGGCCGACCCGGGGAAAGCCGCCGCCGAGATAGAGGCAAGGAAGGACGCGGAAAGAACGGAAAGATCGAGATTGGAAGCGGAGCGCGCGCAAGCGGAAGCGGATCGCGCGCGGACGGAAGACCTCATTCTGCCGAAAGGCTGCACCCAGTCTGGCAACATAGTGCGCTGCAAATAGGGCTTCCTTGCGCCGCCATGCGACTTGGCGCCCCTCGCGCCCGATGCCCGGGAACCATTTGGCGTCGCGAGAGCACCCTGAACACGGCGTTGGAGAGCGTCAGGCGCGTGTCGCCGCCAGCAGGGCCGTGACGATTTCATACACGTCGGGGGAAAGGCCGGGATGCTGGCGCAGGGATTCCAGCGCGGCCTGCGCGTGTTGCTGGCGTGCGGCGTCGAATTTTTTCCAGCGGTCGAAAGCGCGGGCGAGGCGGGCGGCGACCTGGGGATTTTTCGCGTCGATGCGCCGGATTTCTTTGGCCAGAAAGCGGTAGCCCGCGCCGTCGACGGCGTGGAAGGCGGCAAGGTTGCCCGCGAAGACGCGCAGGAGCGCGTAAATCCTGTTGGGGTTGCCGCGATCGAAAGCCGGATGGCGGCTGAGCGTCTTGACCTGCGCCAGCGTATCGGGACGGCGGCTGCTTGCCTGCGCGGACAGCCACTTGTCGACGACCAGCGGCTCGTGTTGCCAGCGGGCGTAAAAGCGGGCGAGCGCCTGCTCGCGTTCCGGGCAATTGACGGCCTTGACGTTGGCCAGCGCCGCGAGCGCGGCAAACTGGTCGGTCATGTTGGCGGCGGTCTCGAATTGCTGATACGCCAGACTGCGGCAGCGAGGCGTGTCGAGTTCTAGAAGATAGCCGAGGCAGAGGTTTTTCAGGGCGCGCTGGCCGACGACGGCTGGCGCGGCGGCGGCGTTTCCGGCGTGTTTGGCGCACTGGGCGGCGAGGCTGGCGTAAAGGGCGGAAAATTCGGCTTCCAGATGCTGCGCCAGCGCCAGCCGCAGCGCGTCGCGCGCCGCGCGCAAGGCGTCTGGGTCGACTTCGCCCGCGATTTTTTCCATCAACGTGCTGTCGCCGGGCAGCGTCAGCGTCTCGGCGACGAAGGCGTCGCCGCGTTCCGCATGGACATTCAATAGTTGCCGCGCCGCCGCAATGAAGTTGTCGGGCGCGATGGCGGGCGCGGTCAGCATGATTCTGGCGGCCAGTTGTTGACCGGCTTCCCAGGCGGCGAAAGCGTCGGATTCGTGCGCGAGCAGCAAGGCAAGTTCGGTTTCCGTCCAGGGAAATTCCAGACGGATGGGCGCGGAAAAATCCCGGAGCAGCGAAGGGATGGGCATTGCCGCCACCGCCTCGAAAACGAAATCCTGCTCTTCGCGATCCAGACGCAAGGCGCGCGCGCTGCCTGGCAATTCGCGCCCGTCCGCCGCGAACAGGGCAGCGCGGATAGGCATGAGCAAGGGCAAGGCCTCGCCCAGCAGTTCCTTGGCTTTGGGGTTTTCCTGTCGCAAGGTCAAGGTGTAGCGACGGGTGGCGGCCTCGTATTTTCCTTGCGCCGTCACGCGGGGCGTGCCGGGTTGATCGTACCAGCGCATGAATTGTTCGAGATCGAAGCCGGACGCCGCCTGCATCGCGGCGACGAAATCATCGCAAGTCACGGCCTGTCCGTCGTGTCTTCTGAAGTATTCGTCCATGCCGCCGCGAAAGGCGTCGCGGCCAATCAGGGTCTGAATCATGCGCACTACTTCCGCGCCTTTTTCGTACACCGTGGGCGTGTAGAAATTGTTGATTTCCAGGTAGGCGGCAGGGCGCACCGGATGCGCCATCGGGCCTGCGTCTTCGGGGAACTGGACGGCGCGCAGGGCACGCGCTTCGCGGATGCGGGCAACGCTTTGGCCGTGCGCGTCCGCGCCGAATTCCTGATCGCGGAACACGGTAAGCCCCTCTTTCAGGGAAAGCTGAAACCAGTCGCGGCAGGTGACGCGGTTGCCGGTCCAGTTGTGGAAATATTCGTGCGCGACAACCCTGTCGATGGCCTCGAAATCCGCGTCGGTCGCCACATCTGGGCGCGCCAGCACATAGCGGGCGTTGAAGATGTTAATCCCCTTGTTTTCCATCGCGCCCATGTTGAAATCGCTGATTGCCACGATCATGTACTGGTCGAGGTCGCATTCCAGGCCGAAACGCGCCTCATCCCAGCGCATTGCTTTCTTCAGGGCGAGCATCGCGTGTTCGCACTGATCGATCTTGCCTGGCTCCGCGTAGAGGAACAGCTTCACCTTGCGTCCGCTGGCCGTGATGAACGCGTCTTCCAGAACGTCGAGCCGGGCGACCGCCAGAGCGAAGAGATAACAGGGTTTTCGGAACGGATCGCGCCAGACGGCATAGTGGCGGCCATCGGGTTCGTCGCCCGCCGCGACGAGGTTGCCGTTGGCAAGCAGGACGGGGAAACGCGCCTTGTCGGCGTGGAGGGTCACGCGGTAGGTGGCCATGACGTCAGGACGATCGGGGAACCAGGTGATGCGTCGGAAACCTTGCGCCTCGCACTGGGTGAAATAGCCTTCGCGGGAACGGTAGAGGCCGGAGAGCGCGGTGTTGGCGTCGGGAAAAAGCCGCACCCGGGTCATGAGGGTGAAACGCCGCGGCAGATTGCGCAAGGTGAGCGTATGAGCGGTGATTTCGTGCGGATGCGGTTGACCGTCGACAGTCACATCCAGCGTCTCTAGCGCCGCGCCGTCGAGGACGAGGGGCGCGTCCGGCGCGCAGTCCCGCCGCGTGAATTCAATTCTCGCCGTTACCTGCGCGTGGGGCGGCGCATTGTCTTCCGCGCGAAAATCCACGTCCAGGTCGACTTCCTCCGCCTGCCAGCGGGGCGGAGCGTAATCCTTGCGATGAATCATGACGGCGGCGGACATGGCGTGTTTTCCGATCGGGGTAACGAGGAGGGAGGAGCCTACCAGAATTCTTGCCGTCTGCCACGGAACGGGAACCTCGCGCAGAAAACAGTCGGCGGCGCCGTCGCCGAAGGCGCTGATCTGTCCTGATCCATGATGTAGAATCGCATCTTTTCTTTGTGTGCGCTTCCCATGTCGGATTTTCATTTCGATGTCTCCTTGCAGGATTTTGAGACGCGAGTATTGCAGGCTTCGCTGAAAACGCCGTTGCTGGTCGATTTCTGGGCGGAGTGGTGCGCGCCCTGCAAGACGCTGAAACCCATTCTGGAAAAACTGGCGGACGAATATCAGGGGCGTTTTTTGCTGGCCAAGGTCGACGCGGATGCGAACCCGGAGCTTTCCGCCTATTTTGGCGTGCGCAGCATCCCGACCGTCGTGATGCTGGTAAACGGCGAGGCCAGGGATGGCTTTACCGGAGCGCGCGCGGAGGCGGATGTGCGCGCCTTCATTGATCGATTCGTGCCGCCGCCGCCCGTCGACGCGCGCGCGGAGGCGGCAAGTCTGGCGGCGGCGGGCGATTGGCAGGGCGCTTACGCCATGCTGCAAGCCTTTCTCGCCGAGCATCCGCAAGATGAAGCCGCGCTGCTGGATGCCGTCGCCGCGCTGCTGGAGATGGGGCGCGCAAAAGAAGCGGAACCCATCCTCGCGCGCGAATTCACGCTGGAAGCCGAGCGCGCCCAGGCATTCCGGGCGCGACTGTCCCTGGCGGGGGGCGGGGCAGACATCGCGCTTTTACAGGATAAGCTCGCGCGTCTTCCCGACGATCACGCCGCGCGTCTGGAATTGGCCAGAGCCTTGGCCGGACAGGGGCGTTATGCGGAGGCGCTGGAAGCCGCGCTGGAAGTCGTGCGCCGCGACCGCCATTTCGACGACGCCGCCGGACGGCGTCTCCTGCTGGAACTTTTCACCATCATTGGCGCGACGGAATGCTACGATGACCTGGTGCGTCAATATCGCCGCGCGCTGGCGGCGCTGCTGAATTGAGGCCATTCAATGCCCGCCGCCCCTGACGCCATGGATGTGCTGAAGCAGTTTCGCGCCGTCTTCAGCGCCGTCAAGCAACATTTCCAGCAGGTCGAGAGCACTTGTCAGGTCAGCGGCGCGCAGCTTTGGGCGCTGGCGGTCGTGGCGCGGCAGCCGGGGCTGCGGGTTTCCGAACTGGCGCGCGCCATGGCCGTGCATCAATCTACCGCCAGCAACCTGGTCGATCGGTTGGTGGAACTCAATCTGATCCGGAAAGACCGCTCGCGCCATGATCGGCGCGTGGTGCACCTCACGCCCGCGCCGCGCGGCGTCGAACTGATTGAAAAAGCGCCGCAACCGCTGGAGGGCGCCTTGCCCGGCGCGTTGAGCAAACTTTCGCCGGAAGAACTGGGACAGTTACACGGTCTGTTGAAACGCCTGCTGCTCATTCTGAAAACCGGCAGGGTCAGCCTTGCGCTCTCCGGCGAAAAAGGGGTTGCGCCGCCAAAAATACGCGACGCCGGACTGATTCCGCTGGCGGACCTCGTCGCGCCCGCGCTTTTGCCGCCCGCCGCCGTTCGTTCTTTCTCCCGCCCTTCGGGCGCGAAAAAGTAATGCGCCTGCCCCTTGTCCGCTGCGCCAGCCTGCTTTTTCTGCTCGCCGCCTGCAACAGCCAGCCCGCGCGCCCGGACACGGAAAGCATCGCCGCTTCGCCGGAAAAAACGCAAGAAGCCGCGCCGCGGAAAGCGCCGGAAGAAGCGCCGCAAGGC
>JAITJU010000277.1 GCA_031278735.1 Zoogloeaceae bacterium | reverse complement strand
CCGTCGTCGATGATGACGCCCGATTCGTCGCACATCGCCGCGTAGCGGGTCATGCCGACTTTCAGGTTGGCGTAGCGGGCGGCATAGACGCGCTCCAGGAATTCGGCGGCCTGACTCCCCCGGATTTCCAGCTTGCCCAGTGTGCCCACGTCGATGAGACCGACGCCATTGCGCGCCGCCGCGACTTCGGCGTGGATGCTCTGTAGGCGTTCCTGTCCCGGCTGGCGGTAGTACTCCGGCCGCCGCCAGTTGCCCGCCGCCATCCACACCGCGCCCAGCGCCGCGTGACGGCTGTGCATGGGCGTGCGCCGTTCGGGGGAAAATCCGCGCCCGGCGAGCGCGGACATGGCGACCGGATGGTACATGGGACGCGCCGTGGTCGTGACGACTTCGCCGGGCGTCTGTCCCGTGAGACGCGCCAGAATGCGCAGCACGTTCATGTTGGAGTGCTTGCCCTGACTCGGCCCCATGCCGGAGGTGGAGTAGCGTTTCAGCAGCTCGATGTTGTCAAAGCCTTCCTGAATGGCGTTGGCAATATCCTTGAACTGCACGTCTTCATCGAAATCGACGAAATTCTTGCCTTGCGGATGCTGAACCATCGGCCAGGGATGCGAAGGCGACTCGACTTCCGCCGGGATCGCAACCGTCCCGCTTTCCGCGCCAAAGCCGACGTGTGCCGCCGCCTGACGTCCCGCGCGTTCGCCGTCGAGGATTTTCGCGGCGAACGTATGCGCGCCATTGACCTTGCCGCAGGCGAAAACCCCGTCCGGCAGGGTTTCCGGCACGAACTGCGCCAACGCGTCGTCATAGCGCATTTTCGTTTCGGCCTGGTAGAGCAGATTGGCCGCGCCCGCCCAGCCGACGCTCATCAGAATGCCGTCGCAGGGAATTTCCCGCAACGCGTCGAACGCCGCTTCATCATGGACAAACGCGCCAACGCGGGCGGCAAGCACGGATTTGCCGCCAGGACCCGGCACGGCTTCGGTCACGATGGAAGCGGCATACACCGGAATATCCAGGGCGCGCACCCGCGCTTCCAGATCGCCGGCGGCATGATTTGCCCGCAAATCCACTACGGCAGCCACTTTCGCGCCGTTTACCGCCATGTCCAGCGCGGCGCGATAGCCGTCGGCGTTGGCGGTGAGCACCAGCGGGTTTTCCAGCGGACGTACGCCATAGCAATAAAGAAGGCGCTGCGCGGCGGAAGCCAGCATCACTCCGGGCAGGTCATTTCCGCGAAACACGGCGGGCTGCTCGAACGCGCCGCTGGCGACAATCACGCTTCGGGCGCGCATCTTCTTCATGGGCGCGTCCGAAGCGTGCGCAACCAATGGCAGCCAGTGATCCTTGTAATATCCGGCGGCGTAATGGCCGGTCACGACACGGATGTTGGCCGCCGTCTCGACCTGTCGGCGCAGCGCCTCCAACGCGGCGGCGCGTTCGGCGTCCGCGCCCAGCTGGTACGCGCCGCTGCCGCCCAGACGGGCGTTTTCATCGACGATGACGACGGAAGCGCCCGCGCGGGCGGCGGCAAGCGCCGCGGCAAGACCGGAAGGGCCGCCGCCCGCCACCAGCACGTCACAAAAATCATATGCCTTGGCCGTGCGCTTCCGGGGCGCGGAAAAATCCACCTTGCCCAGGCCGGTGGTCAGGCGAAACACCTTTTCCCACAGGGGAAACAGCGCCCTGGTATGGAAAGCCTTGTAATAGAACCCCACCGGCAGGAAGCGGGAAATGAGGCCGAGAAAGCGCCCGATGTCGCCTTCGACGCCGCCGCCGAAGGTATTGACGACGGAAAGATTCATGCCGGGCTGCAACGCGATGACGTCGGCGCGCACGTTGGGTTCGCTGACGCCGTCCTCCCGCAGCCACTGCACCATCGCGTTCACGTCGTGATTGGCGAGCGAGAGCGCGCCGCGCGGGCGGTGATACTTGAAGCTGCGCCCCAGCACGCGCACGCCATTTGCCCACAGGGCGCTGGTGATGCTGTCGCCCGCGAACCCCTTGTAGGCGCGGCCTTCAAACCTGAATTCAATTTCACGCGAGCGGTCGATCCACTCGCCGCCATGCACGGGCAGACGCATTTATTGACCCTCCTCATAAAGGTAGGCGCGCAGGACAACATCCCTTTCGGTGTCGCGCTCGGCGATGAACCAGGTATTGCTGGGCACGTGCCGCCACCATTCCCGCTTGACGCCGGGCGCGTTGTCGCGGTTGAAAACGTAGTCTGCCCATTCGTCGTCGCTCGCCGTCTTCGGATCGGGCGCGGCGCGCAGCGCGCCCCCGTAGCTGAATTCGGAAACAGGCCGGGGGCCGTTTATCGGACAGGTCATGATTTTCATGTCAATCTCCTCGCGGGCGCTGTTCAATGACCAACGGAGGCCGCGCCCTTTTCGCCGGTAAGCGCGTAGTTGCGAAAACGATCCAGGGAAAAGCCGGTGATCAGCGGGTGCGGCGCGTCATGCGCGATGGTGTGCGCCATGGTCTTGCCGGCAATCGGCGTCGCCTTGAATCCCCAGGTGCCCCAGCCGGAATCGAGATAAAACCCTTCCAGCGGCGTCTTGCCCATGATCGGCGCGAAATCGGGCGTCATGTCGGCCATGCCTGCCCACTGGCGCATCACCCGCACGTTGGAAAGGAAGGGGAACATGTTCAGCATTTCCGCCGTCAGCCCCTCGACGAATTCCAGCGACGAGCGCGTGGAATGCACCTCGTAGGGATCGAGCGAAGCGCCCATGACCAGTTCGCCGCGCGCCGACTGGCTGATGTACACGTGCAGGCTGCCGGAAACCAGAATTGGATCCAGCCAGGGTTTCACAGGTTCGCTGACCATCGCCTGCAAGGGGTGAATGTAAAGGGGCGAGCGCACCTCCACCATTTTCAGGATGCGCGGCGTTGCCCCGGCGACCGCGCAGAGCACCTTGGGCGCGGCGATATAGCCTCTGGAAGTCCGCACCCCCTTCACTTTTCCGCCCGCCGCGTCGATGCCCAATACTTCGGTCTTCTGGTGGATTTCCACGCCGCGCCGATCGGCGCCGCGCCCGTACCCCCAGGCTACCGCGTCGTGCCGCGCCACCGATCCCGGCGCGTGATAGAGCGCGCCCAGAATCGGCGCGTGACCGCCGCAGGAAAGATCGATCATGGGCGCGGCCTTTTTCACCGCTTCGGGGCCGACCACTTCAGAGTCGACGCCGTAATGCTTGTTCACCTCCGCCCGCCAGCGCATCGTGCGCAGGGAAGCGTCCGTGTGCGCCAGCGTGAAATGACCGCGATTGGCGTAGAACAGGTTTAGGTCGAAATCCGCCGACAGATCCTGCCACAGCCGGACCGAAGCGTCATAGAACTGCACCCCTTCCGGCGTCAGGTAATTGGAGCGGATGATGGTGGTGTTGCGCCCCGTGTTGCCGCCGCCAATGTAGCCCTTTTCCAGCACGCAGACATTGGAGATGCCGTGTTCGCGCGCCAGATAATAGGCGGCGGCCAGCCCGTGCCCGCCGCCGCCGATAATCACCACGTCGTAAGCTGATTTCAGTTTTTCGCGGCGGGTGAACATCCTCGGTTCGGGATGCTTGCCGGAAAACGCGAAACGCAATAGTCGCCAGGGCATGACAGGTTCCTCGTTGCAAGATTAGCGAAAGACCACGGTCTTGTTGTCGTGCGTCAGCACCCGGTCTTCCAGGTGGTAGCGCAAGCCGCGCGCCAGGACGGCCTTTTCGATGTCCTTGCCGTAGCGCACCAGATCGTCGGGTTGATCGGAATGATCGACGCGAATGACGTCCTGCTCGATGATCGGCCCCTGATCCAGATCGGTGGTCACATAATGGCAGGTTGCGCCAATCAGTTTCACGCCGCGCTGGAAAGCCTGATGATACGGCTTCGCGCCGACGAAACTGGGCAGGAAGCTGTGATGGATGTTGATGATCCGCCCCGAATGTCTGGCGCACAGTTCCGGCGACAGGATTTGCATGTAGCGCGCCAGCACCATCACGTCGCCCGCCGCCGCGGCGAACAGGCGCTCGACCTCGGCGTAGGCCTGCGCCTTGTTCTCCGGCGTCACCGGCACGTGATGAAAGGGGATTCCGTGCCACTCGGAAAAACCCCGGAAGGTTTCATGGTTGGAGATGATGCAGGGGATGTCGATGTCCAGATCCTTCGACTGCCAGCGCGAGAGCAGGTCGTAAAGACAATGCTCCTGCTTCGACACCAGGATGACCACGCGCTTCTTGCGGGCGCTGTCGGTGATCTTCCACTGCATTCCGAAGCGGTCGGCAATGGGGGAAAAACGCGCGTTGAATTCCGCCAGATCGAACGGCAATGACCCGGCGAGAATTTCCTGGCGCATGAAAAAGCGTTGCGCCACCGCGTCGGCGTGGTGATTGGCCTCGGTGATCCAGCCGGAATGCTCGGCGATGAAACCGCTCACGGCGGCGACAATTCCCACTTGATCGGG
>JAITJU010000178.1 GCA_031278735.1 Zoogloeaceae bacterium | reverse complement strand
CCTACATCCTCTGCGGCGGCCAGGGAACGCGCCTGCGCGGCGTCATCGGAGATACGCAAAAGGCCATCGCGGAAATCTGCGGGCAGCCCTTCATTGCTTTGTTATTGCGCGAATTGCGCGAAGCGGGCGTGACCGAAGCGATATTGTGCGCCGGATACCGGGCGGATCGATTATTCGCCATGGCGGGAAAATTTTCCGCCGAATCCGGCATCGCACTGGATATCGCCGTCGAATCCGAACCCCTGGGCACCGGCGGCGCTTTATTGAACGGTCTGCGCCATCGCGCGCCGCCATCCCGCTACTTCGTCCTGAATGCCGATACCTTCCTTGCGGCGGAAGCGTACCGCCAGCTTTGGGCCGCAAGCGAATCTTCACGCGAAACCATGTTGACCGTGCATATGGCGGATCGCGCCCGCTTCGGCAGCGTCTTTTGCGACGCGAAAGGCGTCGTGACGCGGCTCCTCGAAAAAGGCGCGTCCGGCCCCGGCCGCGTCAATGGCGGCGCTTATGTTTTTTCCCGCGCCTCATTGGCCGATCTGCCGCCGCGCCCCTGCTCGCTGGAGCGGGACATCCTGCCCGTGCTGATGGAACGCCGGACATTGCAAAGCGCCGCATATGCCGGAAATATGTTCGATATCGGCACGCCGGAATCCCTGGAAACTTTCAGAAAGGAATATTCCATAAGGACGAAACCATGAATCCGCTTGTACAGAAACTTTGTGTCCGCACGGATAGCCGGGTCAGGAATGCCATCAAATGCATGGAATCCGGCAAACTGCAAATCGTTTTCGTGGTTGACGCGGCGGGGCGTCTCGAAGGCGTCGTCACCAACGGCGACATTCGCCGCTATTTCCTGGAAAACAACGATGCGGATCGCCCGGTCAGCGAGTGCATGAACCGCGATTTCCACACCGTCGAAATGAACGCTCCGCGCGAAAAGCTGCTCAAGATTTTCGATCTCGGTTATCACGCCGTTCCCGCCCTGGACGCGCAAGGACGCATCCGCGAAATCCATACCCGCGGCATGTTCGCGCGACCGGAATCTCCCGTGCTCGCCCGCGCCCGCGCCCCGGTACGGATCAGCTTTTGCGGCGGCGGCTCGGATCTGACGCATTTTTTCTTCGAGCACGCCGCCGCCGTATTGAGCTGCACGCTGAGGCTTTACGCGCACGTCACCCTGATACCCCGCAAGGATGCGCGCATCCGCGTTTTCTCGCGGGATATCGACAAGGAAGAAGATTACGCCTCATTCGATGCGCTCCGGGAAGCGCCGGACAAGGGACTGGCCGCCACGGTCATTTCCGTGATCGCGCCCGGCGGCGGTTTCGACTTTTACCTACATTCGGATTTTCCCGCCGGTTCCGGCCTGGGAGGCTCTTCCGCGGTGGCCACGGCAACGGTGGCGGCCTTCAACGAATTGCGCCAGGATCGCTGGAATACTTACGATGTCGCCGAACTGGCCTTCCAGGCGGAGCGCCTGTGCCTGAACATCGCGGGCGGCTGGCAGGATCAATACGCCTCGGCCTTCGGCGGCCTCAACCTGATCGAATTCGAGCGCGGGGACAACCGGGTGCATCCGATTCATCTGGAAGAGCGCACGCGCAATGAACTGGAAGCCTGCTTGATGCTCGTCGACACGGGCATGAGGCGCGATTCCGGAAAACTGCATGATGCCCTGCGCCGCGAATGGTCCGCCGAATCCGCACACACCCATCTGGCGCGGCAAAGCGTCGCATTGTGCCGCCAAATGCACCATTACCTTGTCCGCGGCGAACTCGATTGTTTCGGGCGCGCCCTGCACGAAGCCTGGATGCTGAAAAAAACCTTTTTCCCCGCCGCCAGCACGCCCAGAGTCGACCGGATCTACGACGCCGCCCGCGGCGCGGGCGCACTCGGCGGAAAACTCCTGGGCGCGGGCGGTTTTTTCCTTTTCCATGTCGAGCCGCAGCGCCGCCGCGATGTGATTCGCGCCGTCGCGGCGTTGGGCTGCACGACAATCGACTTTCGTTTCGAGCCTCAGGGCGTGACCTCATGGCGCAGCAAGATTTCCTGATTTCTTCTTCCGGGGAGGAAACCTTTTTCATCGACCATTTCAGGATCGGCGGCGAGCGCGTTTTCATCGTCGCGGAAATCGGCAACAATCACAATGGCTCGCTGGAACTTGCCCGCCGCCTGGTGGACGCGGCCGGGGAAGCGGGCGCGGATTGCGTGAAATTCCAGCTAAGAAACCGGCAGGCGCTCTACCGCCCGCGCGCCAGAGGAGAAAGCGAGGATCTGGGCGTTGAATACATCCAGGACTTGCTCGCCAAAACAGAATTGCGCGCGGAAGAACACCGCGAACTCCGCGCCTATGCAGCGGAAAAGAAACTGATCTATCTCGCCACGCCCTGGGATGAAGCGAGCGTAGACCTTCTCGCTTCTTTCGATCCGCCCGCGCTCAAGATCGCCTCGGCGGACTTGACCAATCCCGCGCTGATCCGCAAGGCGGCAAGCCTCGGAAAACCGCTGATTCTCTCCACGGGCATGTCGTTCGAGCATGAAATCGTCCAGGCGGTCGAACTCATGGACGCCTTGCGCGTCCCCTTCGCGCTCCTGCACTGCAACAGCGCCTATCCCGCGCCGGAGGACGACATCCAGTTGCGCTACCTCCCGCGCCTGAAGGCGCTGCATCCCGTCGTCGGCTATTCGGGGCACGAACGCGGTATCGCCATCAGCCTCGGCGCCGTGGCGCTGGGCGCGAAGATCATCGAACGCCACATCACGCTCGACCGCGGCATGGAAGGCCCGGATCACCTGGCCAGTCTGGAACCCCGCGAATTCCGGGCGCTCGTGCAAGGCATCCGCCAACTCGAACGCGCCCTGCCTTGCCATGCGAACGAAAACGGCAATGGGCGCAAGATCAGCCAGGGCGAACTATTGAACCGGGAAAACCTGGGGAAAAGCGTCGTGGCCGCGCGCGCCATCGCCCGGGGAGAAACATTTTCCCCCGCCCTGCTCGCCATCCGAAGCCCCGGCCAGGGATTACCGCCCTATCGCCTGCCGGAACTCATCGGCAAAACGGCCCGGCGCGATTTCAAAACAGGGGATTTCCTTTTCGAGAGCGACCTCGCGGGCAATTCCGGAAAACAAACGGAGAAACGGCGCTTCGCCTTTCCCATCCGCTGGGGCGTGCCGGTGCGCTACCACGATTTCCCGCATTACCGGAAATGGATCGCCCCCGACTTATTTGAATTCCATCTCTCCTGCCGCGACCTCGCTCTCGACCCGCGCCCCTTTCTCGCAAGCACGCCCGCCACGCGCCTGGTCATCCACGCCCCGGAACTTTTCGAGAACAGCGAGCTTCTGGATATGGCGGCGGACGATCCAGCCTACCGGCGGCGTTCCATCGCCAATCTGCAACGGGTGGCGGATATCGCCCTGCTCATTGCGGAATTCTTCCCCGAGGCAAGGGATATATTGATCGTCGCCAATGTCGGCGGCTTTTCCGCCGACGCGCCGCTTCCCGCGGAAGAACGGGCGCAACGCTACCAGCGTTTTCACGCCGCCCGCGCCGAAATAAATTTCGGGCGCGCGGAATTGATTCCGCAGAACATGGCGCCCTTTCCCTGGCATTTCGGCGGGCAGCGCCACCAGAACATTTTCATGATGCCGAAAG
>JAITJU010000009.1 GCA_031278735.1 Zoogloeaceae bacterium | reverse complement strand
GGACGACGAAATATCCGGTCATTCGCGTCAGTTTTGGCGCGGGCATTTCGGGCGGGCGGGCGGAAGAACTGGCCGTGCGCATCCGCGAGCTTCTCAAGCAAAACGCGCGGCGGCTGGGCATGACGCTGGAGGACGCCAGCATTCCCGGCCAATTCACACAGTTGATCCTTGAAGCCCAAGCCAAATTCGGCCAGCGCGTCGTGGTGCTGGTGGACGAATACGACAAGCCGATTCTCGACAACCTCACCAAACCCGATTTCGCCCGCGAGATGCGCGACGGCCTGCGCGATCTGTATTCCGTCATCAAGGATCAGGACGCGCACATCAAGTTTGCCTTTTTGACCGGCGTTTCCAAATTCAGCAAGGTCAATATCTTTTCCGGCCTCAACAACCTGAATGACATTACACTGGATGCCGAATATTCCGACATTTGCGGCTATACCGACGCCGACGTGGATACCGTATTCGCGCCGGAACTCGAAGGGCTGGACAGGGAAGAAATCCGTCACTGGTACAACGGCTACAACTGGAATGGCAAAGCCGTCTACAACCCATTCGATTTGTTGCTGCTCTTTCAAAAGCGGGTATTCCGCCCCTTCTGGTTCGAGACCGGCACGCCGACCTTTCTGGTGGACATGCTCACCGAGCGCAGAGTCTATCTGCCTTCGCTCCTGAAGATGAAAAGCTCGTCCGAACTGATTTCCGCTTTCGAGGTGGGGGATATTTCCACGGAAGCCCTGATGTTCCAGTCCGGCTATCTGACGATTGCCGGGGAGAAAATGCGGGGCGATAACATCATGTTCACGCTGGACTACCCCAATCGTGAAGTCCGGGGGGCGCTGACAAGGAATGTCCTGAGCCGTTGGGTGGGGAATCCGCAAAAAGCGGCGCAGAGCAGTTTCGACCTTTACGACGCGCTGGAAATCAACGATTTTCCGCGCATCCGGGAAATCTTCTTCTCCCTCTACGCCAGCATTCCGACCGACTGGTTTCGCAAGAACGACATCGACCAGTTCGAGGGCTATTACGCCAGCGTGTTCTATGCCTGCTTTGCCGCATTGGGATTCGACATCGTGCCGGAAGACGTGAGCAATCAGGGCAAGCTGGACATGGCGGTGCAGTTCAATGGGCAGGTGTATCTCTTTGAGTTCAAGGTCGTGGAAGATACCGCCGAAGGCAAGGCATTGACGCAGATCAGGGAAAAGAAATACGCCGACAAATACCGTTCGCTGAACCAGCCCATTCACCTGATCGGCATCGAATTCAGCAGGAAGGCGCGCAATCTAGTCGGGTTTGAGGTGGAAAGCCTGGCGGAAAGCCTGGATTGACGCGGCGGATTGCGGCTGCAACGCCAAATCCGCCAAGCCAACGCCAAATCGCCGAGTCAACGCCAGGCCAACGCCAAATCCGCGCCTTGCCGTTGGGCTGCGCTTCCCCTTTCTCCCTCAGAACCGGTAATTCGCCCGAACGCTTCCGGTCACGCCTTCGCGTTTGCCCGCGTAGCCTTGCAGGGCGAAATCCAGCGTCAGCGCCTTGAGCGCGGCGGGGTTTATGGTGAGGCCGGTTTCGACGATGGCGGTATCGCCTTGCATTTTGGGCGTGGCCATGCGGTATCCGTAGATGTCGGCCTTGGCCTTGCCGTCGAATTCGTGTTCCCAGGCGAGGCCGAGGAAGACCTGGGCGTCCTTGTCCAGGGCGCGGCGCCATTGCGCGCCCAGTTGGACGCGGTGGGAGTTGACCGCGTGGAATTTCACCGGCTCGCCGGTGGAGAGGGTGACGCGGTCCGCGCCCTGCCGGTTCCACAGGTATTGCGCGTAGAGTTCCAGTTCCGAATCTTCACCCAGGGTCTGGAGGCGGCCAAGCCGGGCGTGGATGCCGGCGTAGGGCGCGCGGCTCCGGTAGGCCGCGCGGACGCCCGTGCTGGCGTCGATCAGGTCGCGCGCCAGGAAATCCAGCTTGACCCGTCCGGCGCGGGCGGAGGCTTCCGCGCGCCAGCGGTATCCTTGCGTTTCCGGCCATTGCAGGCGCAGGAGCGCGCCGCCTCCCGTGTAGCGGGTGTCGCCGCCGCCATGCACCGAGGCGGCGTTGGCAAAGCTGTTGCGGGTGTTGTAATCGCCCTTGCCGTGCTCGACGAAGGCGCCGACGTGCAGTTCCCCGGCCTCGATCTGGCGGCCTGCCGTCATGCCCGCGATCAGGCTGTGTCCCTTGACGCTGACGTGCGATCCGGTGTTGTGGCGCAGATTGCCGCCGCTTGCGGCGGCGAAGAGGTGCTGTCCGGCGCGGACGGTTTCGGGCCACAGGCGGGACAGGAAATCCGCGCCCTGGTTGAGGAAGGCGCTGCCGCCCAGTTGACTTTCGGGGAGCGTCTCGGTCTGCGGATTGAGGGGGCCGCTTTTCAGTTGCGCGAACAGGATGTTGTTTTCCGTGAAGAGGTCGAAGTCGTAACGAAAGGCGATGCCCCGCGTCGCGCTGGCGCTGGCGTTGATGCCGCTGGCGGAAAGGCCGTCGAACGCGGCGGAGGCGTCGATGAGGCGAATGCGGTCGCCCGCCGCGAGCCTGGGCAGCGGCGGGACGGACGCGCCTTCCAGCAAGAGCGCGATCTTGCTGTTGTCGGCAATCGCTTTGTTATACCCACTCCCCTGCCCGTTGTCGACGACCTCGATCAGGGCGGCGTTGGGCGCAAGGCTCGCGGGCAGGGTGAAATTGAGATATTCGAAATTGCCGAAGTTCCCCACGGTGAGCCTGTCGCGGGTTCGCAGGTTCAGGGTGTTGCCGGTGAAGGCGTCCGTATAGCCGTAACCGCCGTATAGATCGCCATCGGCGCCAATTGTGACCGCGCCGGTCAGGGTCACGATGTTGTCCGTGGCGATCTCGCCGTTGCCGCCGTGAATGCCGCCCAGCACCGTGCTGTCGCGGACGTTTACGATGTTTTTCGTGGCGCTCTGGCCCGCCGACCCGCCGTAAATTATGCCCGTTATCGTGCTGCCGCGGACGTCTACGATGTTTTGCGTGGCGGAGCCGTTGGTCCCTTCCCCGCCGTAGACGATGCTGCTCAGGGACGAGTCGCGGACATTCACGGTGTTGTGCGCGACGGTTCCATACCCGCCGCTCTGGCCGCCGACGACGTTGCGGAATCCCGTCAGGGTGCTGTTCGTGATGTTTACAACATTGTCCGTGACGTCGGCCTTCTCCGCCCAACCATCGACGTTTCCTGCGTCTCCGCCGACGACGGACGCCGGCAAGTTGGTCACGTTCTCGATGGTCACGCGGTTGTCGCTGACTCTTGTGTCGCTGGCGGCGGCGGTGCCGAGCTTTCCGCCGTGGATGTCGACGAGGCCGCTTCCGGAAAAATCGACCCCCCGGATGGTGACTTCGTTGTCCACGACGCTGTGGTTGTAATGAGGACTAGTAGAACTATGGTTGCTGCTATCAGTCTCGGCGCATCCGCCGCAGATGTAGTAGCGTACTGTGCTTATGAACGTGCCCCCCGTGATGAGCACGCTGTTGCCCGTGATTTCTCCGGTTGTGACGCCGGAGTAGTACGAAGAACTGTACCCTCCGTAAA
>JAITJU010000263.1 GCA_031278735.1 Zoogloeaceae bacterium | reverse complement strand
TCTTCCGGCGTTTCGTCATAACCCGTTGGCGACAGAGGATTGGGCAGTCCGGCATTCGGATGCGCGGAAACGAAACTCGAACAAAAGCGCGCCAGCTCCGCCACGTAGGAACGCAAATCCTTCGCCCCCAGCGCGCAATTGAAACCGAAGGAAAGCGGTCGAATATGACTCAAGGAATTCCAGAAGGCTTCCGCCGTCTGCCCGGACAGCGTGCGCCCGGAAGCGTCGGTGAGGGTGCCGGAAATCATTACCGGCCAACGTCTGCCCGCGCGCTCGAAAAACGATTCCAGCGCGAAAAGCGCCGCCTTGGCGTTCAGGGTGTCGAACACCGTCTCCACCAGCAGCAGATCCGCGCCGCCCGCGGCAAGTCCCGAGGCGGCTTCGAGGTAGCCTTTCGCCAGTTCGTCAAAACTGACATTGCGCGCGCCGGGGTCATTCACGTCCGGCGAAATGGACGCCGTGCGCGAAGTCGGCCCCAATACGCCGGCAACAAAGCGCGGCTTCTCCGGACAACGCGCCGTATACTCGTCACACAGCGCGCGCGCCAGCTTCGCGCTCTCGAAGTTCAGTTCATGAACCAGTTCCGTCAAGCCGTAATCCGCCTGGGAAACAGCGTTGGCGTTGAAGGTGTTCGTTTCGATGATGTCCGCGCCCGCAGCCAGATACCGCGCGTGAATCTCACGAATGACTTCCGGACGAGTCAGCGTCAGCAGATCGTTGTTGCCCTTGAGATCACGCGGATGTTCGCGCAGGCGTTCGCCCCGATAATCCGCCTCCGCGAGTTCGTACCCCTGAATCATGGTGCCCATCGCGCCATCCAGAATGAGGATGCGGCGTTGCAACAGGGCGGTCAGTTCGGCGCTGCGGTCGGCTTGCATGAATGAAACTTCAAAAATCGGACAGGCGGCAAGTGTAGCATCCGGCGCCAGCGGTTTTCAGTGTTCAATCCGGATCGGCATAACCCTGTGTACAAATACGGAAAAATTTCTGGATAAAATACGAAAAAGCGGTCTTCCTGAAATTTATCCAGTTTTTACGCCCAGTCCGCCAACAGCTTTCACCGCGTGAAAAAATTTTATAACACATTGAATTTCATTATTTTTTGTCACATTTCAACAAACTTGTTCCTGACTTGTTATTGTTGTGCCTATAAATATAAAAACCCCAACAACCCCATCGCGCATCACAAAGGAGAACAACATGCTGGCGATCATTGGCGGAAGCAACCTGACGCGTCTATCCAACATGGACGTTCTGGAACGCAGGGTGACGCGCACACCCTACGGCGATCCTTCCGGCGTATTGAGTTTTGGCCGCATATACGGGCAAAACATACTGTTTCTTCCCCGGCATGGCTACGCGCACAGCATTCCGCCGCATCGCGTCAATTATCGCGCCAATATCTGGGCGCTGAAGGAATGCGGGGCGCGGCGCGTCATTTCGGTGGCTTCCGTCGGCGGCATTCGTCCCGATCTCAATCCCGGCGACATTGTGATTCCGCATCAGATTGTGGATTACACCTGGGGGCGCGCGAACACCTATCATGACGGCGGCGACATGCCGGTCATGCACGTGGATTTCACGCATCCCTATGATGAAGAATTACGTAAGAAACTGGTGCTGGCGGCGAATGCGGCAGGCATCGCGATCCGGGATGGCGGCGTCTATGCGGCAACGCAAGGTCCGCGCCTGGAAACGGCGGCGGAAATCGATCGCCTTGAACGCGACGGCGCGGCGGTCGTCGGCATGACCGGCATGCCGGAAGCCGCGCTTGCGCGGGAACTGGATCTGGCTTACGCCGCCCTCAACCCGGTCGCCAATCACGCCGCCGGACGCGGACAGAGCGCGGACGGCGTTCACTTCGCGCGTTTGGGCGAGATTTTGCAGGAGGCCATGAGCCGGGTACGCGCAATCATCGAAGGCGTCATCCGGCTGTCGTGAACCCGTCTGGAACTGCGCGCCCTCGTCAGGCCGCAACCCGCGCTTTTTTTTCAGGTTGTTTCGCTCCAATCCGCGGTTTCCCCGGCGCCGAAAATCATGAGACCTTGCGTTTTTCGGCAAAAAGTCTTACTGTGCGCGAGCGCCGTTTTGAACTCAGCTTGCCGGCGCTTTACAAGTTCTGCTAAAGCGAGGCGACAAACCCGGTCCCGCGCTTCTGGCTTTCGCCATATTCCGACCGGGTTTTTGTTTGGAAACATGATGCAAGCTCCGAATGCCGCAAAAAATCGTTCCGTTGGTCAGGTCGCGCCGCAGACCGCGGTTTTCGATGCGGCGCTGGCGTTGAAAAGCGGCGCGGTTCTGCCGGGATTCACTCTGGTTTACGAAACGTACGGCGCCTTGAACGCGGCCAGAAGCAACGCCGTGCTGGTATGTCACGCGCTCTCCGGCAATCATCACGTCGCCGGATTTCATGACGCGGCGCGACGAAAAGAGACGTTGGGCTGGTGGGATAATCTGGTTGGGCCGGGCAAGCCGTTGGACACGCGGCGCTTCTTCGTGGTGGGCGTCAATAATCTGGGCGGTTGTCATGGTTCCAGCGGGCCGATGTCCATCAACCCGGAGACAAATCGTCCCTATGGCGCGGATTTTCCGCTGGTAACCGTGGAAGACTGGGTGGCGGCGCAGGCGCGCCTGGCGGATTATCTGGGCATAGAAACCTGGGCGGCAGTCATTGGCGGATCGCTGGGCGGGATGCAGGCGCTGCAATGGACGCTGGAATATCCGCAACGAGCGCGGCACGGCATTGTCATCGCGTCGACGCCGCGGCTCTCGGCGCAAAACATCGCTTTCAACGAAGTGGCGCGGCAGGCTATTCTTTCCGACCCCGATTTTCACGGCGGTCATTATTATGAATATGATCCGGCGGACAGACATGCGGCGGTCAAGCCCCGCAATGGCTTGAGACTGGCGCGCATGGTGGGGCACATCACCTATCTTTCCGATGACCAGCTGGCGGAAAAATTTGGCCGCCGCATGCGCCACGGCAAGCATCGCTTCAATTATGAGGTGGAGTTTGAAATCGAATCCTACCTGCGACATCAGGGCGACAAATTCGCGGAAGTTTTCGATGCCAACAGCTACCTTCTGGCGACCAAGGCGCTCGACTATTTCGATCCGGCCTTTGATTACGCGGGAGACCTGCGCGCCGCGCTGGCGCGGGCAAAGGCGGGGTTCTTCGTCGCTTCCTTCACCACCGACTGGCGTTTTACGCCGGAAAAGAGCCGCGAAATCGTCTACGCTCTGCTGCACAATGGCCTGAACGTGAGTTACGCGGAAATCGACTGCGACGCCGGTCATGATTCCTTTTTGCTGGATGCGCCGCATTACCACGCGGCGCTGACCGCCTACCTGCAAGGAATAACCCTGTGAGCAGCACATCGACCCGGATGCAGGGACGTTTCGATTTCACGCACATCGCCCGCTGGATTACGCCGGGCGAACGGGTGCTGGATTTGGGCTGCGGCGACGGCGCGCTTCTGCGCCTGCTGGCGGAAACCCGGAAGATACACGGCTATGGCGTGGAGCTTGACCCTGTCAACGTGACCGCCTGCATTCGTAACGGCGTCAATGTGCTGCAATTCGATCTGGAACGCGGTCTTTCCGGCTTTCCGGATCGATCCTTCGATCACGTTATCATGTCGTTGTCGTTGCAGACCGTGCGCCACACCGTGCCTATCTTGCAGGAAATGCTGCGCGTGGGACGCGAGGCCGTGGTTTCCTTTCCCAATTTTGCCTACCGACCGCACCGCGAGGCCATTGCCGTCGGCCGGATGCCGGTCTCCCGCCACCTGCCGCATCAATGGTTCGATTCGCCCAATGTGCGCTTTTTCACCATCGCCGATTTTGAGATCCTGTGCGCCGACGAGCGGATCGAAATCATCGAGAGCATGAATTTCGCCGAGGGCAAACTGGTTGAAAAAGACCCCAACCTGAACGCGGAAGTGGCGCTGTATCGCATCCGGGGCAAGGCGCGGTAACGGGGCGCGGTACCCCGTTACTGTTCTGCCGTCTTCAACGCCCTGAGCCGGGCGACGCGTTCCTCAATGGGCGGATGGGTGGAAAACAAAGCATTCAGCTTGCTGCCGACAAGCGGGTTCATGATCATCATCTGCGCGGTTTCCGGGTGCGCTTCGGCGGTTTTCAGCGGGATGCGGCGGGCGTAGGCATGAATCTTTTCCAGCGCGTCGGCCAGCGATTCCGGGTCGCCGCTGATGGCCGCGCCGCCCCGATCGGCCTCGAATTCGCGGGCGCGGGAAATCGCCATCTGGATCAGGCGGGCGGCAATGGGCGCGAGCAGCACGGTCAGCAGAGTCACGGCGGGATGCACACGTCCCCGATCATTGCCGCCAAGGAACAGGAAAAAATTGGCGAACGCGGAAATGCCGCCCGCCAACGTGGCGGCAATGGTGGAAATGAGGATGTCGCGGTGCTGCACGTGCGCCAGTTCGTGCGCCATGACGCCGCGCAATTCGCGTGGCGAAAGCGTCTGCAAGATGCCGGTCGTGGCGGCGACGGCGGCGTGTTGCGGGTCGCGTCCCGTAGCAAAGGCGTTGGGCTGCGCCTCGTCGATGATGTAGACGCGCGGCATGGGCAGGTCGGCGCGCTGGGCCAGATCGCGCACCAGCGCGTAGAAATCCGGCGCCGATTGCGCGTCCGCCGCGCGCGCCCGGTACATCTTCAGCACGATCTGATCGGAAAACCAATAGACGAGAAGATTCATGCCGCCGCCCAGCAAAAGCGCCCAAATCATGCCCTGCATTCCGCCCAGCGCCGCGCCCATCATGCCGAAAAGCGCGGTGATGACCGCCATGAGCAGCAGGGTTTTGAACCAGTTGTACATGCGTGTTTTCTCCTTGTGACGCGGTATGGGATAGATGGCCGCGAGACGTGAAATTTCAAGCGCGGCAAGATAACAGAACGGACGGACATGGATATTGCAAAGCGTAACGCGCCCAAGGCGCGGGGTTTCAGGTAAAAACGCCGTTCGCCGCGCCCGCGCAACAGGCTATCAG
>JAITJU010000243.1 GCA_031278735.1 Zoogloeaceae bacterium | reverse complement strand
CGGAAGCGCCAGAGGTTGCCGCGCAGGTCGCCCGCGTAGATCACGTCCGCGAGACCGTCGCTGTTCAGGTCGACCGCGATGGGCGTGGAAAGGCCGTTGGGCTTGGTCGGGCCTTCCGTCACGTAGCCCTCGTCCGCGTTGGCGGCATTGACCAGACCCAGGTTGTCCCGCAGGCTCGTCGCCGCGGCGCCGGTCGCCAGATCGACGATGTAGAGCATGGGGCGGTCGAGATAGCTGTCGTAGCCGTTGGCGAACATGGCGAACCACTTGGGTGGATCATCGCTCGCGCCCGCGCCCGCGCTCTTCAGGGCAATGATGGAAGCCTGGCCGACGCTGTAGCCCAGGTCGATGAAATTCCCCGTGTAGGGCGGGCTGATCGTCTTGCTGGTCTTGGCGCCGTCCAGAACGCGCTCCACGTTTGGCCCGCTGATGTCCCAGAGCACGTTGTTTACGTTGAAGGCGTCCGGCTTTTCGATGTCGAGCGCGAAATAGCCGGCGCCGCCCATGCCCAGCGAGCCGATCAGCACGGTGTTCCAGCCTTCGGTGGAATTGCCGTTCCCGAGGTAGGCGTCGCCCGTCATGGGGGAGCCGTCCACGTAGAACTCGTGCGTGTAGGCCGTATCGCGCAGCGCCTTCAGCTTGCGCCAGACGCCGCCGGGCACGTAGGCGAACAACTCTCGCCCGCCGCCGTTCTTCGCGCCCAGGACGCCGTTCGCCGCCTCGCCCGGCGCGGCGTTGAAGGCGTGCAACATGCCGTCGTTGGCGCCCACGTAGATCACTTCCGTCCGATTGACCGTCTTGCGCTTGCGGTAAGCCTGGCGCATGGCCTTGTTGATGCCGCCGAAGTTGGCCCAGCCGTAATCATCCCTGCCCACGAAGAGCGGATTGGAATTGACGATGTCGCCCAGAACGCGCGGCGTATTGCCGTCGGGCACGATTGTCTGGTCGCGATTCACGGTCTCGTCGGTCTTGAAGGCATTCACGCGCGAGCGCCATTCGCCGCCGGTGTAGCGCGCTTCCTTGCTGTCGTCGCCGTGAAAGTAGGCAAACTCATCGGCGCAGGCAGCGGGGTCGACGCAGAATTCCGCCATTTCCCCCGTGGAGAAAAACGTGGCGCCAAAGCCAACGCCGTGGTTGACGCCCCTCTGCCAGGCGAAGATGTTGCGCGCGGACGGAACCTGGTTTTGCAGCTCGATGCCCGCGTCCCAACTGGCCTTGAACCACAGATCGCCTTCTTCCTTGCAGCGGCTGTCGTTCAGGAGGGTGGTCGCCGCGCCTTCCCCGCCATTGGCGGCGGGATCCCATTTGTAGTCGCGCGCCACGTCAGCGGCGGTGCACAGCCGGTTGCCGATGAGCTTGCCGTTCCAGTCGTCGTTGAAGGCGGCCTGATAGATCATGGGCACGCGCTGGGAAGCGGTGTTGGTGGTGCTGGTGGACATGGAAATGGCGTTCTCCTTGCGCACGAAGGAAAGGCCCTGCATGATCAGATCGGCAATCTCGGAAGGATCGAGCGTGGAGGCGTAGAAGCCGCGGCTGTTGATGGCGGCGTGCATCAGGTCGTCGCCGTTCGTGTAGTACTGGGGCTGCGCCTCGCGCCGTGACTCGTTGGTTGATCCATTCGGGTTGCCCCAGCCGCTCAGGGACGGATTGGGACAGTGGCGCAGATCGCCATGATTGCTGCTGTCCCACAAGTATAATCCGCATTGACTGGTGTAACTCGGGCCTGGGTAGCCCCAGTCGGTTCCCAGAATGTCCGCGGCCTCCGTCACGGTGCGCGCGTTCATCGTGGCGACGATTTTTTTCCAGTTCACGCTGTAGGCGTCCGCGTCCGTGTGGATGGCGACCACGTTCATGTGCTGCCAGAAGGCCGGATCCTGGGTGCCGGTCGGCACATTGTTCGCGCCGTCGGCGCCCGTGCTCGGAAACAGATCGTTTTTCCAGAACGTCATGGCCACGTCCGCCAGCGTGGTCACGTCGAGCGTGTTGGTCGCGTGATCCCGGAAGGGCAGCATGGGCATGTACTTGTAGGGCGTCTTCGTCGGATCGGCGTGCGGGATGATCTCCCCTTCTTTCGAGTCCGCGTCCCTGAAGTTTATGGTCACGCCGCCCTGGCTGATGTTGGCGGGCGCGGCTTCGTCAAAATTCCCGCCCGCCATGATCAGCACATAGCTCTTGCGGCAGGCCTGGTACCGGGTGGCCGGAATGCCGTTGTCCGGGTCGGCGGCGCGCTTGAAGCCCGGCGTGGAGGACCAGGGGCCTTTCTCGGTATTGTTCATGTAATAGGCGCCAACCGCCGCCAGGCTCTTCCTCAGCGAGACATAACCGCTATAATCCTCGCTTGATGCGCCAAAACGGAACAGCCAGTTGAGCAGTTCGGTCTTGCACTTGCCGTTCGGACAGGCCGGGTAATCGGTCGCGTTGTCGAAATCCCTGAAGGGACGCACGCCGCGGATGACAAAATCCGCCGTGGCCGAACCGTCGATTGTCGTGCTGCCGCCGTTGTTTCCGATGAGATCCGTGTGGTGCGGATTGGTGTTGATGTCGCCGCCCGTGCCGCCGACGCAGCCGCTGGCGCAGCCGGTGACGGCGTAGCCGATGCGCGTGTCCGGATCCAGTTGCTGCAGGGCGTGGCTCAACACGGTTTTCTGCATGGAGCCGGGGTTGTAGTAATAGGAAAACCAGTTGGCGAAATTCTGCTTCTTGTCATCCGCCGTGATGGCGTGCCCCCTTTCCTCGTCCTTCCACCAGCCCGTGCACGCCTTCGTGTTGAACATGTTGTAGTAGTCGTACCACTCCGGCGACTTTTCGCAGGAATAGTTGTAATAACTATCCTTGTCGGCGGCGGAACCAACGATGATCGGCTCGAAACAATGGTTGTAGGCATTGCCGTTGCCCGAAGTTCCGACGATCCAGTAGTCTCTTGTAGTGCCGCCGGTGTCGGTGGAGCTATTGGGCGGCTGGTCGCCAGTGCCAACGCCATAATAGTAATAGTCTATGTTGGTGCTTGAATCCTTGTGCCAGCATCCGGCAAGCGTTGTGTCATAGCGGTTGTAATGCGCCCGTTTGCCGACTAACGTCATGTCCTTGGTTCTGTAGGTAGGATCATCCGTGTGAGGGTAATCGATGAAATACTCGTACCAGTGATGCGCCTTGAACTCGGTACCCAGATTGATTTTTGTGTTGCGCTTATTCACGGCGGTACTGGAGTGCAGGTCGCCATAATAGCCCAGCCGCTGGTAGCCGTCATAGTACGCGGCGGTGAATTCCATGTCGGGAAACTCGCAGGCCTTGGGGTTGCCCGGATCGCAGACGACGCCGGGTCTGGGCCCGTAGGGCTTCTTGTATTCGATGGACGGGTTGTAGTAAATCTTGTTGATGTAGGAAGAATAGTACGGCTTTTCATTCGCCGCCCTGACAGCGCCGCCGGTATCGATGCCATAACGGTCGCCCGTGGTCGGCAGATAGCCGTAGTGGGCGACGCTGCCCGTATTCAACAGCAGCATGATGTTGTCGGACAGGCTCATGCCCAGGCCCAGGGGCATGTTGGAAATGGCCGGCGCCTCGAATTTATCCGGCAGGGTCACGCTCGGCGGATCCGCCGCCAGCGCCGCGCCGACGGCAAGGCTCGCCGCCGCCGTCCAGGCCAGGGCGCGCGCCAACCCTTTTTCCGCGCCCCTTCTTCCCGCGGCGTCTTCCCGCCGCGCCGTGTTGTTCGTTACCCTCGTTTTCATTTTCCTTCTCCTTCTTTCCCATCCGTTCCAGATTCATTTTCTTCGCAGCCGCGCTTGTCGCCGCGACTACTGGCGCACCACCACCGACTGCACAATCGCCACCGCCGAGGCCGTCATCGGATCATCCGTGTCGCTGCCCAGCGCCGTGATGCGGAAACTTTCCAGGTCATAGCGGGCGTTCGGATTATTCACGCTCAGGGAGGCGCTCGACTTGGCGTTGGGCAACTGCTCCACCTTGTACCAGGGCGAGGCGCCGCCATACAGGGCGACATTGTAGACATTCTTCCTGGAGCCGACCCAGGCGGAGCCGGTGGTCATATCCCGATCCTCGCTGCCGCAAATGGCGTCGACGCTCGTTTCCTCATTGACCCGGCACTCGCCCGGCCCCATCAAACTGCGCTTTTCATACAGGAACTCATTCTCCGCGCCGCGCAGACCCGCCTCGGCCCGCTCAAAGGCCACGGCCATCCGCCCCGCGCTCCCCGCCATCGCCTCCTGCTCGCGCACCCCCTGCATCACCGAAAGACTGACAATGGTGATCAGAATCAACATGACGAGACCAATGACCAACGCCGCGCCCCGCTCCCGTTCCCGGACAGCGCCCGCCAACCCCGCGAATTTGCCGTTTCTCGCGCTCATTTCGTTTGCCTCCCTTCCCTCAAATCTGATCCGCGCCGGAATCATGCGCTTCCTTGCCGACCGTCACTTCCGTGACCTTGTTGCGCATCGTTATCGCCGTGGAAAAAAGCCGCCGCAGACGCCGATCCGTGGCCGTGTAACTCACCGCGCCATCCGTAGTCTCGCCGCACAGGCGCATCTCGTACTTCGCCGCCTCCGGCAAAACCTCCGGCCGCTGCGACACCAGCACCATATCCACCTGCACCTGCGTCGCCTTCGTCAATACATCCGACGAGGCGCTCTCCGCGGGCACGAGACGCTTGCCCGCCTCATCCACCACGCACACGCGAAAAGCCTCCACGCCCGGCGCCAATTCCTCCATCTCATCCGGATCGCCCGTCAGGCCATTCCCGCCGTAATACAGGGAACCCAAAGGCCAAACCTCGCCCTTGTAGGTAATGGACGCATTGGAATTCCTGACCAGAAAGGCGCGCGCCGACGGATACTGGTACACCTGCGCCCCCCGCGCAAACAACGTTTCGCCGCCGTCGCCGCTCAACGCCGTCACGTTGACCGTGCCCGCCGCCGGATAATCCGGCACCGTGGCGCCCGTCTGCTTCAGAATCACCGCCGCGCTGCAATCGCTGACCAGCACCCGCGCGTCGGCATAATCCTCCCGCTCCAACTGATGCGCCAGCTCCCCGCCCTGCACCTTGATCTCGCCGTCGCTGGGCACGAATTCCTCCGTCAAGTCGGCCGCGCCCCCGTTCGACAACAGGCCATGCACCTCCAGACCCGACATGTAACCGCCCGCCGCGCCGGCTATCGCGTCGGCATATCCCGAATTCGCGTAAACTCCCCACTTCAGCCGCTCGGCAACCACCGGCGCATCCGCCGTCAACGAGGCAATATCCGCGCAGCCGTGAAAATGCGCCATGCGCACGTCACGCCGAATGCTCTCCAGCGCCACCCGCGCGTTTTCCTGCATCCGCATCAACTCGCTGTTCAATACATAGGCGTGACGACCGCCAATGAAGGCATAGGAAACCGCCAACAACACAATCAGCCCAATGACCGCCGATACCATCAACTCGACAAGGGTGAACCCGCCCTGAACGCCAGACCCGCGAACCGGCGGCGCAAGACGCGCGCCAACCCCGGAATCCACGCCATTCCCGGAATTCACGCCAAACCCGCAACTTCCGCGCAAGGTATTCATATCCGCCCCGCCACATAAAATTGCTGGGTGTCGGCCTCAAACATCGCGTCCGCCGTGCCGCCCGCCTGATCCCAGCGAATGCACACCACGTAATAATCCCCCTCCGTGCCGCAGGAGTCGCCCGCCGTCTCGCCCTTGGCGCGGCAAACCTGCACCCGCGCCTCCGGCAACGCCTTCTTCAGATTCGTCAACCACAAACTCACGTCCCTGCGCGCCAGCGAACCCGTCGGCGCAACAAAGGCCGCCGCGGGATCCGCAACATCCCTGACGTTGTAATACCCCAGCGCCGCCTCCTTGGGATTGCCGCGCATCTTGTCCACAATGGCGTTGGCGTACTCTATCGCCACCGTGCGCGCCGTCGCGCTCTGGTTCTGCTTCAGGGAAGAAGTCTGCAACCCCACGAGACCCAATATGCCAACCGCCAGAATGATCACCGCCACCAACACCTCCAGCAGCGTAAACCCCCGCGCCGAAGCAGGAAAAGAAGAAAAATCACGCATGATCACAATCCTCGTCATCAAATGTCGTCAAGTAGTGCTTTGGGGAACATCGTCCGGCAAGACAAGGACGGAACCCATCGCGTTTACATGCAGCCGCAACCCCGCGCCATACGTGGCCGGCTCCCCCGCCTGCCGGAACAACTCCGGACGCACCAGAAGCTTGACCGGCATGTCCGCCCGATCCACAACGCTCCCGTTCACTTCCGCCGACAAACTCCCGCGCGGCGAAAAAACAAACGCTATCGGCAAATCGCAAACATTCGCCTCCGTGCAAACCTTCACGCCGTTCAGCCGCGCATGATCCCGCAACAACACAGAACCGCCGCCAAAATTCGTCGACGTCACCGACCAGCCTTTTTCCAGCGCGGCGCCCGCGCCCCCAAGCCACACCTCCTGCCCCCGCGCAATCGCCTCGCCGCGCGTGAAACGCAAAACCGCCGCCAACTCCTCCACCGCCGCCTCCACCTTGGCCTGCTCCATCCGATACTTGAACGCAGGCACGGCAAACGCCGCGAAAATGGCAATCAAGGCCACCACAATCATCAACTCCAGCAAGGTAAACCCCCGCATCCCGGCAAATTTCCTCATGACGCGCTCCTCAAAAAAACATGACGCCTTTCTCGTGTCCTACTTATACCCGCTCCCCCAAAAAACCACACCCCCCACCAGACGAACGGTTTGTTTCACGCGACAAACGGGATCAGAGGACGGAGGACGGAAGACAGATGACAGATGACAGATGACAGATGACAGAGGACTGAGGACTGAGGACAGATGAGTTAGCGGGCGCAGCGTCCGGCGAATAAAAAAACGCCGTCCGGGTTGTGGCCGGACGGCGTTTTGTGTGGGGGAGTCTGGCGATGACCTACTTTCACGAGCGAGCTGCTCACTATCATCGGCGCGCTTTCGTTTCACGGTCCTGTTCGGGATGGGAAGGGGTGG
>JAITJU010000237.1 GCA_031278735.1 Zoogloeaceae bacterium | reverse complement strand
CCCACGCCCCCCTTGCCGGAAGTCACAACAATGATGCGGGTCACAAAATTTCTCCGAAACTTGAAAGCGCAAATTCTACGGGCTTTCCTTCCCGCGGTACATCCATGCAGACATGCTTTCTGCGCAGGGCGGTCACATTTGCCGGAAGACGGTCGGGCGCGATGAGGGAAGGGGCGGCGGTTTCAGTTGAATGGGGGCGTTGTTCGGGGCGCGGGAAAAACCGGATCGTTTCCCCGGTCGATGCGACAGTCCTGTTTCCTTCAGGCGGCGTCGGCACACTTGTCCCACTCGATCAGCGCGTAGGCCGAATGGTTGTGAATGGATTCGAAATTTTCCGATTCCACCACGTACGCGTCGATGCGAGGCTCGGCGTTCAGGCGGGCGGCAACGTCGCGCACCAGGTCTTCGACGAATTTTGGGTTGTCGTAGGCGCGTTCGGTGACGAATTTTTCATCCGGACGCTTCAGAAGACCGTAGAGTTCGCTGGAAGCCTCGGATTCCGCAATGGCGATGATGTCCTCTATCCACATGAACGCGTTGGCGCGCACGGTCAGCGTGACGTGCGAACGCTGGTTGTGCGCGCCGCGTTCGGCAATTTCCTTGGAGCAGGGGCAAAGGCTGGTCACGGGCGCCACCACGCGCAGCCGGGTGGTTATTCGCCCCTGATAAATGTCGCCGATGAAGGTGACGTCATAATCCATCAGGCTCTTGACGCCGGAGACGGGCGCGGTCTTGTTGATGAAGTAGGGAAAGTTCATTTCGATGTGACCGCTCTTCGCTTCCAGCCGCTCCACCATCTCCTTCAGCATCGCCGGAAAATTCTTCACGGAAATTTCCGTTTCATGCCGGTTCAGAATCTCCACGAAACGCGACATGTGCGTGCCCTTGAAGCTGTGCGGCAATCCCACATACATATTGAATGTGGCGATGGTGTGCTGGCTGCCCCGGTCCTTGTCGCTGACGCAAATCGGATGGCGTATGGATTTGATGCCCACCTTGTTGATCGCCAGCTGGCGGGTGTCGGCGGAACTCTGCACGTCAGGGATGGGGGGGGGATTCATGGGTTATCCTGCATTCAAATGATTTCTCGGTATTTTAACCGCGTCTGGCCGGAGTTCGCCGACGCAGCAACAGCAGGCGTTGCCGCACCGCGCGGACGATTCCTCTTGCATCCAGACCCAGTTCGGCCAGCAGTTCTTCCTGCTTGCCGTGGTCGATGAAGCGATCCGGCAATCCCAGCGTGAGCAAGGGCGCGTCAAGGCCGCGCTCGCGCATGATCCGCGCGATTTCCGATCCCGCGCCGCCTATCAGGGCGTTTTCCTCAAGGCTTACCAGAAGGCGATGCGAATTTGCCAGCTGCTCGATCAGATCGCCATCCAGCGGTTTGACGAAGCGCATGTTGGCGACGCTGGCGTTCAGGGTTTCGCCCGCCGCCAGCGCCGGGGCAACCATGCTGCCGAAAGCGAGCAGGGCGACTTCCGCGCCCTGGCGCAGCAAGACGCCCTTGCCGATCGGCAGGGTACGCAAATCATCGCCAGGCTTCACGCCCATGCCGCCGCCGCGCGGATAGCGGACGGCGGCGGGCGCATCCAGACTAAAGGCGGTGGAGAGCATCCGTCGGCATTCGTCCTCGTCCGCAGGCGCCATCAGGGTCAGGTTGGGAACGCAGTTCAGGAAGGAAAGATCGAGGCTGCCGTGATGCGTCGCGCCGTCCGCGCCGACCAGCCCGCCCCTGTCGATGGCGAACATCACCGGCAGGTTTTGCAGGGCGACATCGTGAATCAACTGATCGTAGGCGCGCTGCAAAAAAGTGGAATAAATGGCGACCACCGGCTTCATGCCCTCGCACGCCAGACCGGCGGCAAAGGTAACGGCATGTTGCTCGGCAATGCCTACGTCGTGATAGCGCGTCGGAAACTGCCGGGCGAAACGGGTGAGACCGGAACCTTCGCGCATGGCTGGCGTAATGCCGACGAGGCGCGCGTCCGCCGCCGCCATGTCGCAGAGCCAATCGCCGAATACCTGGGTGTAGGTGATCTCGTTCGGCGCGGCGCGCGCGCCGTCGATGTCCGCGTTCGCGTCGCGGACGCCCGCCTTGGCGTCGAATTTGCCGACGCCGTGATAAAGCACAGGATCCGTCTCGGCCTGCGCGTAACCCTTGCCTTTGCGCGTGAGGACATGCAGGAAGCGCGGCCCTTTCAGCGCGCGCAGATTGGCGAGCGTCGGCAGCAGCGCGCCGAAATCATGACCGTCGATGGGGCCGTAGTAATGAAAGCCGAATTCCTCGAACAGCGCCCCTGGCGTAATCATGCCTTTCAGGTGTTCCTCGGCGCGACGGGCGAGTTCCAGAAGCGGCGGCGCCGCGCCCAGCATATGCCGCCCCACCTTGCGCGCCGCGTTGAATGTCCTGCCCGTCATCATGCGGGTCAGAATGGTATTCAGCGCCCCTACCGGCGGCGAGATGGACATTTCGTTGTCGTTCAGGATGACCAGCATGTCGGCGTCTGTGACGCCCGCGTTGTTCATCGCCTCGAAGGCCATGCCGGCGGACATCGCGCCGTCGCCGATAATCGCCGCCGTTTTTCTCGTCTCGCCCTTCTCCTTTGCCGCCAGCGCCATGCCCAGCGCGGCGGAAATGGATGTGGAGGAATGACCGACGCCGAAGGCGTCATAAGGCGATTCGTCGCGCCGGGGAAAACCGGAAATCCCGTCCTTCATGCGCAACCGCGCCATGCCCGCCCGCCGTCCGGTGAGAATTTTGTGCGCGTAACCTTGATGTCCCACATCCCAAACCAGGCGATCATGCGGGGTGTCGAAGACGTAATGCAGGGCGATGGCCAGTTCCACCGTTCCCAGATTGGAAGAAAGATGACCGCCGGTTTGCGCGACGGATTCGATGAGAAATGCGCGCAATTCCGCCGCCAGTTGCGGCAATTGCCCGCGCTCCAGTTGACGCAGGTCGTCGGGAGAATGGATTCCCGCCAATAGCGGACAGGGACAGGCGGTCGTCATCAGAATTGCCGGGCGCAAATGAAATCGGTCATCGCGGCCAGGCATTCGCCCCTTGCGCCAAACTCCGCAAGCGATCGCAACGCTTCCCGGCGCAGGTTTTCGGCATAGTCGCGCGCGGCGACAACCCCCATGAGGCTGACGTAAGTAGGCTTGTCGGCGGTTTTGTCCTTGCCCGCCGTCTTGCCCAGCGTCACGGTGCTGGCGGTGCAATCAAGCAGATCGTCGATAACCTGGAACAGCAGGCCGACGCGCTTGGCGAAACAATCCAGCTTCGCCTGCCGGGCAACCGTGAGCGTCGTCCTGCCGCAGTTCGCGCCCAGAAATACGGCGGCGCGAATCAGGGCGCCGGTCTTCATGGCATGCATCAATTCCAGTTCCGGCTGACTGGGCTGCTTGCCGACAGCGGCCAGATCCAGCGCCTGCCCGCCCGCCATGCCCAGAAAACCGCTGGCGCGCGCGAGGATCGCCAGCAGTTTGAGCTGCCGCGCCGCGCCGATCAAACCCGGCGCGGCAAGCAGGTCAAACGCGCGCGGCTGCAAGGCGTCGCCCGCAAGCAGTGCCGTGGCCTCATCGAATTCCACATGACAGGTAGGCCGCCCGCGCCGCAGCACGTCGTCATCCATCGCGGGCAAATCATCGTGAACCAGCGAATAGGCGTGAATCAGTTCCACGGCCTGCGCGCAGGCAAGCAGGGGTTTTTCCGCGCCTTCCGTCAAATCGCCCGCCGCGAACACCAGCAGCGAACGCACCCGCTTCCCGCCATTCAGCGCGGCGTAGCGCATGGCTTCATGCAGCCGCGCGGCAATGCCCGCGGGCGGCAGAGA
>JAITJU010000123.1 GCA_031278735.1 Zoogloeaceae bacterium | reverse complement strand
GCTACGAAAAGCTCGAACATACGTTTATCGCGCTCAACCACCTCGCCGCCGCCATCATCGCATTGCGCAAGATCAGCTTACCAGTCAATATTATTTACGGATAAGTCCTTATAGTATCTTGCCGCGCTGTTGCATCAGAATTTCCTCTGTGGCTTCCCACAAGGGCTGACATTGCGCGGACATCGGATTGAAGATGGATCAACAAACTCAGGAGTGGAAGTCGGCAAGCTGGCGGGAAGAGGGCATCCGCAGCAACAACAGCGTCCTGATCGGCACAGTTCAGCGTTTCAAGGGGCTTGAGTCTCCCATCGTGATTCTCTGGGGCCTTGACGTGATTGATCTGGCTCGCAGTGAAGAACTGCGCTATGTCGGCATGAGCAGGGCAAAACCTCTTCTGATCGTGGTCGGGACAGCTGCGACCTGCGCGGCTTTCAAAGGAGTTGCGCCGACGCCGCGCAATTCGCGGCTGTCGCGGCAAACCCAATGCGCTCCCCGCCAATGACCGCGACCGGACAAAACCGTCGCGCCTGCCCATTGTCCCGACGTGAAAATCTTTGCGCGAGTGGAACGACTGGCGGCAGCGCCCATGTTCAAGCGCGGCATGGATGCGCCTCCATCATGCCGTGCGTTGTTCAAGGGGCGGCGCGAACCGCCAAGCGTCGGCGATGGCCCGATCCACGACGGCGATCGCCTGTTCGAGGCGCGCTTGCCTCGCGCCACGCAATGTGATCCATGGCACCGACTGGGTGGCGAGCTGTTCCCGAAAACGGGCGGACATCCACTGGCGGACATGTTCGCCGTCACGCAGCCCGTCGTCCGAGAAGGGAACCTCCTCGTCGCTCGCGAGCAGATAAAACGCGCGTGGCGGCATGGCGGCAGCGATCTCTGCGACGCGATCGCTTGCCCGGCCCATGTAGCGCTCGTGCCAGAGGCACGTCGCCATGGCGTCGGTGTCGCAGACCAGCACCGGGCTGCCGCAGCGCGCGGCGGCGGTCTCCCGCTGGCATTGCTCGGCGGCGATGTGCGCGAAGTCCCCGCTTTCCCAGACGACATCCTCCAGGCGTGCGCCGGGTTGGCGCGCGCGTGCCAGCGCCAGCAGATTGGCGCTGTATTCGCGCCCGTATTCGGCCACCCAGTCCGTGCGCTCCCAGATGCCGCCCCGCGCGCGCACCGCGGCGGCCAGATCGCGCGAAAGCGTGGTCTTCCCCGTAGATTCCGCCCCCACGACGGCGATGCGCAGCGCCAGACCCGCCCGCACCGCCGACGGAAGCCATGTCCACGCGGCAGGGAGCGAAGCGCGCACTGCCGTACCCGACACGGGATAGAGATGCCGGGACGCGTCCAGGCAGACATGGGCGGCGGCAAAATGCCGGGCCAGTTCCTCGCCATAAGACTCGGAAGTAAAGACCGCATCCACCGGCGGCGCGGTGCCGAACGCCCGATCCGCGCACGCAATCGCCTCCCGCATCGCATTCACATGCGCGGCCCAGATCAGCGGGCAACCATAATTGATCGGCGCTTCATCCGGCTCGGCGACGATGCGCACATGCGGCGCGTCGGCAAACGTCTCGCGCAGCCAGGCGGCGCGCCGCCGCATCGGAATCGACTCGACGACCGAACCGAGCACCGCCACCGTGACCCAGCGGCAATGCGCGGCGGCGCTGCGGATCAGATACTCATGGCCGAGATGCGGCGGATAGAACTTGCCGATCACCAACCCGTGCTCGTACAAGACCCGGCTCATGCCGCGCCGTCCCCGGTCAGCGTCAGCACCCGCCAGCGCTGCCATCCCTGTATGCATATAAGCAGGAAAATCACATAAAGCGCCGCGATCAGCGGCAACTCGCGGCTCCAGTACAAGGGGACGGAGACCACATCGACCGCGATCCACCAGACCCAACACGACAACTGGCGGCGATTGAGCTGCCATTGCGCGCACAGGCTCATCGCGGTAATCAGCGCATCAATGGGCGGACTAGCACCGTTGAGCCAGACCAGCAGCCGCCACAGAACGAGCGTGACCGCCGTTGCGATGCCAAGCAGTATCGCCTGCTCCCGCGAAGAACTGTGAAACGTCGGCGAGTATTCCTTCGCGTGACGACCGGCGATCCATTTCCACCACCCAATCCCCGCCAGGATGATGAATACGATCTGCAACAAGGCATCGGCAAACAATCTGCGCTGGAAAAACACCAGTCCGAGAATGATGCAATTGAAAATTCCCGTGGGAAAATTCCAGATATTGGCCCGGGCGCTCAACCAGACGCAGGCGAGACCGCTGGCGAACCCCAGGACATCGCCCGCCGACATCGGCATGTTGGCCACAGTAAACAAAGAATCGGTCAGCAGCGCGAGGATTTCCATTGATTGGAAAGCGGAGAGCAGTATGGCAATTTCAAAAAGGAGGAATTCTGCTCCAGAATGGGTATGATTCATACCCGGCGCACCGGAAATATCGCTTCGCCGAGACGAACGCTTGATTCCGTTACCGATTCATTCGCGCCGCCGCAGTTTTTGCGCTGACGGTGGTTTTCGCAGAAACAATTCGATGCATTCCCCGCCCATTTTGCTGAAAACCGTAACTGGAGAAGAGTCGTTGTGCATGCCTTGGTGGCAGCGCGGGCTGATTGCTTTGATGCGCGGTTTCTATTTTCGCCGCATCGCGCTGGCAGGCGTGATGCCGCCGTGCGAAGCGGGAAAACCACGGTTTTTGCTCATCAGTCATCGCAATGGCGCAATTGATGGCCATGTCACGCTCGCCGCCTGCCCGAAAGCACAATTCGTGCTTTCTGCGCAGCTTCTGCGACATCCGCTGCTGCGCCTGATGTTTAGCGGCATTCCCATCGTGCGCGAAAAGGATCGGCGGCGCTACGGCATGGCGCGTGGTGATTTCGCCGATCCTTTCGATGCTGCCCGCGCTTATCTGAAATCAGGTGGGACGCTGGCCTTCTTTCCGGAAGGCAGCAGCGAGTGGGGCCACCGTCCGCAGCCCTACCAGGCCGGATGCGCACGCATTGTCCGGCGTTCGCTGGAAGACGGTGTGATGCCGCAGATCGTGCCGCTGGGGCTGTTCTATCGCCAGCCCGACAAATTCCGTTCCGAACTCGAAATCCTGCCGGGGAATCCCGTCGATCTGCCGCCGCGCCTGCCCGATGAGCATCCGCGCCACTGGGAAAAGCGCCTGCTGGCGGCGATGGGCGCGGCGTTGGACGCAGTATCGGTCAATTGCCCCGACGCGCAAAGTTTTACGCGCGTGGAACGGCTGGCGGGTGCGGCAGCGGACGGCCATGTCGAATATTTACCGCCGCCCGCGCCGGGAACGGATGCGCCGCCTTCCTATGCGCGCGCCTTCATTTATTGGCAGGAAACCGCACGTCATTCTCCGCTACCGGATGCGCCCACGCTCCCCAAACGCCGCGCGGCGTGGTGGGCAATGCCCTGCATCGCCATCTTCTGCCTGCTGTTCGCGCCGGTGCTGCTGGCCGGGAAATGGGCGGGATACAAGGCAGATGGCCGGAACACCGTCAGTTTTTTCCGTTTTATCGGCGGACTTGCCGCCGCGCTCGTCTGGCTGCCAATCCTTTTCGCCCTGTTCATCCTTTTTCCGATACCCGTTGGCATCGCTTCGATACTCGCCTGGGTCGGTTGGCGACAGTGGCCATGAACCCGGCGTTCACCAGAACAGAAAGCCGGATCGGCTGGATTGCCACAGTGTTGATTGCACTGGTGACGGTTTTGGGCGCGATAGCCGCCTGGCGGGAAAGCGACGCACTCCTGAAACTGAACGCCGCGCTGGCCTGCGCTTTCTTTTTTTGGATGCTGCGCGTCATGACGCGCGAACACCTCGCCGCCTGGCGCGGAACGATGCTGTTCGCAGGCTTCTGGCTGGCGTTTCCGCTTTTCAGGGCAATCCGGCAATTCTGGATCACGCGCGTGTTCGACGCCGAACTGCTGGGCATCGACCGGGCGCTGTGGGGCGGCCTGAGCCTGCCGGAACATGCGCTACGCCTGGAAAGTTTCGCGCTTTCGGAAATCGTGAGCTTCGGCTATGCGCAATTCTATTTTCTGGTGTTGCTGCCCGTCTGCTGGTTTGCACGAATGCGGCGGACATCGGAATCGCGGCGCTTCTTCCTTGGGCTGACGATAATGTATGTTTTCGGTTTCGTCGGCTACCTGCTGGTTCCGGCGGGGGGGCCGTTCATCGCGTTTCCGTCGATCTTCCCCTATCCGCCGCAGGGCGGCGCGATCACGCAAACCCTGGTCGATGTGGTGGCGCAGGGTGCTACCGGCATGGATGTGTTTCCCAGCCTGCATTGCGGCCTCAGTCTGTATGTTTTCGGGTTTTTCGCGGGCGGTGCCGCGCTGCCCGGAAAACGCGCCTATCTCGCCGCCGCGCTGATCCTGGCGACGATCTGCGCGCCGTTGATCCTGGCGACCGTCTATCTGCGCTACCACTATGGCATCGACCTGCTCGTCGGGGCGGCGCTGGCGGCGGCAACGCTTCTCTTTCTCCATCAATCCCGTTTCGGAAGCCGTTTCCATGAACAATGAACATTCCTCCACCTGGGTGTTGCCCTTTCATGCTGCGGAGGCGGGCGAGCTTTTTTTGAGTGGCGGCAAAGGTGCGAATCTGGCGCGCTCGGCAAAGGCGCTGCCCGTGCCGGAAGGCGTGATTGTCACCAGCCGCGCCTATCGCGCCTTCGTTTTGCCGATCCAGGACGAGATACGGACAATTCTGGCGGAGACTCCCGGCGATCACGCGGCGCGAAGCGCGAAACTCTGCGCGTTGATCCTGTGCGCGCCGCTGCCGGACGCTCTGGCGCGGGAAATCGAGACGGCCTTGCGGCAGGAAAATCTGCTCGACGCGCGTCTCGCGGCACGCTCATCCGGCACGCTCGAAGACTTGCCAGGCGCGGCTTTCGCTGGACAGCACGACACTTTCCTCGGCGTTTCCGGCCTGTCGGCGATCCTCGATGCCGTGCGCCGTTGCTATGCTTCGCTGTGGAATGAACGGGTACTGCCCTACCGCGAGCGCCTGGGCGTCGATCATCTCGATGCCGCCATGGCGGTGGTGCTCCAGCGCATGGTCGAAGTCTCTGCCGAGGAGGCCGCAGGCGTGGCCTTTTCCATTGATCCTGTGCGCGGCAACCTGCGCGAAGTCTTGATCGACGCTGCCTTCGGGCTTGGCGAAAGTGTGGTTGGGGGCGATGCGCCGGTCGATGAATTCCGTGTACGCCGAGACGATTTCGGACTCGTCGAGTCGGTCATCGCACGTAAAACCGAGGCTATCGTCAGCCTGCGTGAAAACGGTCGGCAAGGCACGCGCGCGGTGCCCCTGCCGGAAGCATTGCGCGAGGCCCCGGCGCTTGACGCTGCGCAGGCCGCACGGGTCGCCGAACTCGCCCTGGCAGCGGAAAAACAGTGCGGCTTTCCGCAGGATATTGAATGGGCGTTTCGCGGCGGCAAATTGTATTTGTTGCAAACCCGTCCGGTGACGCGCATTCCGGCGCGCTGGACGCGCGACGAATCAGCCGAGCGTTTCCCCAACGTGGTCACGCCAATGACCTGGGAACTGGTCGAAGAAGGCTTTCACGCCTCGCTCAATCATTCCTTTGCGCTGATGGGACTGCCGCCCTTTGGCGACAAATGGTTCGCCATGAAGGATTACTACATCTACGGCAACCAGAATGCCGTCGAACTCTATGGCGGGCGTCTGCCCAGGGAGATTGGCACCGATCTCGCCTCGCTCGCCGCCGCGCTGCCCGCCCTCGCCGCGCAATATGCCTGGGCGCAGAATCTGCCGATTCTGTGGATGCGCGACCTCGACGCTTATCTGATCGGCATCGGTGCGCTGATGCAGGAGCGCACGGACGACAAGGATGCGCACGAACTCTGGAACTACGTGCTGCGCGTGCGCGATCTGGGGCGCGCCTACTTCCTGCCGAATATCGCCATCTCGCTCACCCAGCGCAGTCTGTACGCGCTGCTCAACCGGCTGCTGTTTCTGGTGTTGCGCGACCCGGCGGCGGCGCAACGCCTGTTCGACACCTTGTTGGCGAGCGTGGACACCAAGACTGCGCAGGTCAACGGCGAGATGTGGGCGCTGTCCCGCCAGATACGTGCCAACGCCGCGCTGGCGGAACTGGCGCACGCCGGGAGTGGGCGGGATATTCTGGCGCATCTGCGGGAATTCCCGGCCTTTGAAAACCAGTTCCGGAATTTCCTGCAACGTCACGGACACCGCGAACTCGATTTCGACGCCTACTGCCCGACCTGGATCGAAGCGCCGCACATCGTGCTCGACCAGATCAAGGCGCTTGCCGAATGTCCCGACGACGGCCAGGGCGATCCGCGCAATCCGAACGCACCACACAAAATCGCGGCGGTTGAGGCTGAACTGAGCCTGCTTGCGCAAATCCCGGAAAACCTGCGCTATGCCGTGCGCGAAATCATCCGTCTGGCGCGGGTCTATACCGAACTCGATGACCTCGAACACTACCAGACCACGCGCCTGACCTTACCCTTCCGGCGCGCAATCGGCGCTCTGGGGGCGCGGCTCGTGGAACTCGGCGCGCTGGATGCGCCGAACGACGTCTATTTCTGCCCCGCTTCCGTGCTCGATGCGGCGCTGCGCGAGAATGCCCCCGAAAAAATCCGTGAAGCCGCGCGGCAGCATAAAGCGGGCTACGAAACAGCCAAACTTCGCGCGCCCGCCTGGAACCACGGCGAAGCCGATGAGGCACCAGAGGCCGCCGATGTGCTGAAAGGTCTTGGCGGCAGCCCCGGGATCGCCGAGGGCGAAACCTTCGTCATCCTGAGTCCTGACGATTTTTCGCGCTTTCCCAGGAACGCCATTCTGGTTGCCCGCACCACCAACCCGGCCTGGACGCCGCTCTTCTACCAGGCTGCGGGCGTCGTCACCGAAAGTGGTGGCCCGCTGTCACATGGCGCGGTGACGGCAAGAGAACTGGGGC
>JAITJU010000201.1 GCA_031278735.1 Zoogloeaceae bacterium | reverse complement strand
CGTGTCGATCACGGTGAAGCTGATTGCGCCGATTGCGATGGAAGAAGGCTTGCGCTTCGCCATCCGCGAGGGCGGGCGCACCGTCGGCGCGGGCGTCGTCTCGAAAATCATCGAGTAAGGATGTTGTTTACCATCGTTCTTTTGTAAAACCCCGGAGCGGGAAAATTTCCCGTTCCACGCTCTTTGGAACCATCATGCAAAACCAGAAAATCCGCATCCGCCTGAAGGCATTTGATTACAAGCTCATCGACCAATCCGCGCAGGAAATTGTCGAAACCGCCAAGCGCACCGGCGCTGTCGTGCGTGGCCCGGTGCCGCTGCCGACGAGAAAGCAACGCTTCGACATCCTGCGCTCGCCGCACGTCAACAAGACCTCGCGCGACCAGTTCGAGATCCGCACCCACCTGCGCCTGATGGACATCATCGACCCCACCGACAAGACCGTCGATGCCCTGATGAAGCTCGATTTGCCCGCCGGCGTGGATGTGGAAATCAAGTTGCAGTAGCCTTTCCTTTTCGTGGGCGGAAGGAGGGAAGTACGGGGCGACGTTCTGCTCCCTGTCTTCCGCCCCTACTGTTGGCGGGGTTTTTGCGCGTCCGCTGGAACGATTTTGTTGGGCATTTGTTGAAATTCAGATTGGATTATTTCTTGCGAAAATCGACCAAGGGGGAATGGCGCTATCTCTGGCTTGACGCCACCGGGTAAAATTCACTTTACTTGAATCCATATATACCGAGCCGTCACGAAGTTTGGTTGTGCCCGCCAGAGTTGTTACATATGTTTCAGTTCGTCGGCTGCCCGTATCCGAATTTACTTTGCTGCCTACATAACTCCAATCGGGGTTTGAGTGCTGGTGTCCATTCAAGGAGGCGAACATAAGATGAATAAACCGAATGTCGCCATTTTCAACGAAGTTGTAGCAGGCTATGACATGCCACCCGCTATGGCCATTATGACTTTCGCCGCCCTTGCCGATGTTGATTGTTGTTTTTACTTCAAGCCCGATGCCAGCGCCGTCATCGCCCTTCTTGCGAACAAGATCAGGGTATTTCTGGTCGTGATTGTGCTTATAAGGCGAGCATTCATTCATCGCATTGCTGAAAACGTTTGAAACCAGCCCCGAGAAGTTGTTGCCCTGAATCAGGGATTGAAGAGTTTGACCGATCTCCAGGGTCATGTTTCGATTGATGCGGTGAATAATCGACTGTGTAAGGTTTGCAGCCGCTTCGATATGGTGGATTGTAAGCCCTTCGGGCAATGGGACTTGTGGTCTAAAATACTTGGGTTCTAGCCGAGGAGATGTGAATCCCGCGACATTGTCATAGGCTGTGGCGACAAGCGCCCTCACGGGTAAACCAAGAGACGTTGCTAGCGATTCCAAGACTTGAATGCTGAAATTCTCTTTTCCTGTTTCAACGCCGGAGAGATATTGGTAGCTTATTCCAGCCTTCACGGCAAGATTTTCCTGGGAGAGGCCGTTTTGCTCTCGAAGTACGCGCACACATGCGCCAAGTATTTTTTGAGATTCATTCATGGTCTGGCAGTATAACGGCCATTGTCTTGACAGTCTTTCAACTATAGGCGAAAATGACGGCATGGCACACTATGAATTACACCACGCGAACTGCTTCGATTGGCTGCGCGAACAGCCTCCGGCGAGCGTTCAAGGCGTATGCACGGACCCGCCATTTGGGATTGTCGAGTTTTTGCCGCATGAAATGGCAAAACTGCGTAATGGGCGCGGGGGAGTTTGGAGGCTTCCGCCGACTATCGGCGGAAGCCAACGCACTCCGCTTCCCCGTTTTACAACGCTGACATCACAAGAGCGTGAACATATTCGTATTTATTTCCGTGAATTTGGCGAGGCTTTGATTCCTGTGCTCGCGCCCGGATCTCATGCGTTTGTTGCGGGTACGCCAATGCTGCAATATTTGGTCCAAAGCGGAATGGCCGAGGCGGGTTTTGAGGTTAGAGGCGCAGTTATGCGCCTTTATCGTGGATTTCGTGGTGGCGACAGGCCAAAACTCGCCGAGCAAGAATTTCCAGAAGTATGTGTTACTCCGCGAGGGGCATATGAGCCCTGGATGCTTTTTCGCAAGCCAATCGGAGAAAAAACGGTAGCCCAGAATTTGAGGAAGTGGGGTGTGGGAGCGCTTCGTCGGCTTAACATGGATCAGCCGCTTCCGGATATTATCCAAAGCGGAAAAACACCAAGATTCGAGGAGTTTATTTCAAATCATCCTACAGTCAAGCCTCAGCAATTACTGAGAATTTTGGCGCGCAGTCTTCTTCCTTTGGGAAAAGGGAGAATTCTCGACCCGTTTTGTGGATCTGGATCAACGATTGCAGCATGTCAAGCTATTGCTTACAATGCGATTGGCGTGGAGATTGATGAGGAATATTTTTTATTGTTAACGAAAAACATTGATGAATTTTCCGCGTTGTATCCGAAGTACAAGGGCGAAACGCTTGAAATTCCAACAGAGTGCTTGTCGACCAAATTCAAATATGCGAAAGGCAAACAGGGAAGTTTGCTGCTGTCATGAAGTCTGTTACGCTGTTCTTTACGAATTACCGTCCGCAGTTTTATTTTCGGACGACGGACGTGACGGGGGCGATCAGTCTTCCGGAAGGGACGGAGATGGTGATGCCAGGAGACAACGTGACGATCGAGGTGAAGCTGATTGCGCCGATTGCGATGGAGGAAGGCTTGCGCTTCGCCATCCGCGAGGGCGGGCGCACCGTCGGCGCGGGCGTCGTCTCGAAGATCATCGAGTAAGGATGTTGTTTACCATCGTTCTTTTGTAAAACCCCGGAACGGGAAATTTCCCGTTCCACGCTCTTTGGAACCATCATGCAAAACCAGAAAATCCGCATCCGTCTGAAAGCCTTCGATTACCGGCTGATCGACCAATCCGCGCAGGAAATCGTCGAAACCGCCAAGCGCACCGGCGCCGTCGTGCGCGGCCCGGTGCCGCTGCCGACGCGAAAGCAACGTTTCGACATCCTGCGCTCGCCGCACGTCAACAAGACCTCGCGCGACCAGTTCGAGATCCGCACCCACCTGCGCCTGATGGACATCATCGACCCCACCGACAAGACGGTGGATGCCCTGATGAAGCTCGATCTGCCCGCCGGCGTGGATGTGGAAATCAAGTTGCAATAACACGTCGAGAAGCCAGCAGTATCCAGGCGTCAGGGGAACGAGGTTATCGCGTCGGCCACAATGATTTCCATGAAGTTCACATGCTCTTTGCCTCTGCCCGACACATCGGCGGGCAGGTTGAAGCGGCAGATTTCAAAGTTGGCGATATTGGCGCACGGCTCTCCCCGTGCCGGTTTTGACGCGCAGGATGTTGTCGGCGCGTGGATTGCCGTTGCGGTAACTGTTCCTGCCCCGGGGATTTGATCAGCGCCTGCGGTGTCGGCGCTGGAGTCATCTCGGCCCCAGCGATCCTGCCGAAGAGGCGCCAAAGCAAATTGGATTTGCCCGCGCCGTCCGATACCCCTGTGGGTTTGTTGGCCCAGAGAGGGAAAACTGGACAGCAGCCTGGCGAATGCGGTTGCCTTGATGTCCGCGCTGAAATGTTCTCATCATTAGAATTTCATGCTGTTTCGCGGTACACTCTGCCGTTTCCCTCCGAGGGGAATGCGCCCATCCCTCGGTTCATCTTGTTTGACTCGCGCGACAGGAATCCCCATGAGCAACCCGCAGGAAAACCCGAAGAATGCCTACGACGAAAACAGCATCCAGCAACTCGAAGGGCTGGAAGCGGTCAGGAAGCGTCCGGGCATGTACATTGGCGACACTTCCGACGGCACCGGGCTGCACCACATGGTGTTCGAGGTGGTCGACAACGCCATTGACGAGGCGCTGGCCGGGTACTGCGACGACATCGTGGTGACGATCCACGGCGACAATTCCATTTCCGTCACCGACAATGGCCGCGGCATTCCCACTGGCGTCAAGATGGACGACAAGAACGAACCCAGGCGCAGCGCGGCGGAAATCGTCATGTGCGTATTGCACGCGGGCGGCAAATTCAACCAGAACTCCTACAAGGTTTCCGGCGGACTGCACGGTGTTGGCGTTTCCTGCGTAAACGCGCTTTCCCAGTGGTTGCGGCTCACCATTCGCCGCGACGGCAGGAAGCACTTTCTGGAATTCAAGCGCGGACGGGTGGTCGACCGGCTGATTGAGCGGCAGGACGGCATCGACGTCTCTCCCATGAAAATCGCGGGCGAGAGCCAGTGCACCGGCACCGAAGTGCATTTCATGGCGGACACGGAAATCTTCGAGGTCGTCGAATATCACTACGATATTCTTGCCAAGCGCCTGCGCGAACTCTCCTTCCTGAACAACGGCGTCAGGATTCGCTTGATCGACCAGCGCGTCGGCAAGGAAGAAAACTTTGCCTTCGCGGGCGGCGTTCAGGGGTTCGTCGAATACATCAACCGCAACAAAAGCGTTTTGCATCCCAACGTCTTTTATTCCAGGGGAGAATCGGTTATTCCTGGCGGCGGCGTCATCACGGTCGAAGTCGCCATGCAATGGAACGACAGTTATCAGGAACAGGCGCTCTGCTTTACCAACAACATTCCCCAGTCCGATGGCGGCACACACCTCACTGGCCTGCGCGCGGCGATGACTCGCGTCATCAACAAGTACATCGAGGAAAACGAGATCGCCAAGAAGGCCAAGGTGGAGATCACCGGCGATGATATGCGCGAAGGTCTGGCCTGTGTATTGTCGGTCAAGATGCCCGACCCCAAGTTTGCCTCGCAGACCAAGATGAAGCTCGTGTCGAGCGAAGCGCGTCCGGCGGTGGAAGAAGTGGTGGCGGAGAAGCTCTCCGAATTCCTGCAGGAAAAACCCATTGACGCCAAGACCATCTGCGGCAAGATCGTCGATGCCGCCCGCGCCCGCGACGCCGCCCGTCGCGCCCGCGAAATGACGCGCCGGAAGGGTGTCCTCGACGGCATGGGTCTGCCTGGCAAGCTTGCCGACTGTCAAGAAAAAGACCCGGCGCTCTGCGAACTCTATCTGGTCGAGGGCGAATCCGCCGGCGGATCGGCCAAGCAGGGACGCGACCGCAAGTTTCAGGCTATCCTGCCCCTGCGCGGCAAAATCCTCAACGTGGAAAAAGCCCGCTTCGACAAGGTGCTCTCTTCCCAGGAAGTCGTCACCCTGATTACCGCGCTGGGCACCGGTATCGGCAAGGACGAATACAAGCCGGAAAAACTGCGTTACCACCGCATCATCATCATGACCGACGCCGACGTGGATGGCGCACACATCCGCACTCTCTTGCTTACTTTCTTCTATCGGCAGATGCCGGAACTCGTCGAGCGCGGCCACGTC
>JAITJU010000064.1 GCA_031278735.1 Zoogloeaceae bacterium | reverse complement strand
GAATTGATGAACGCCGCGCAACCGGAATATCTGGCAACGCTGGTGTTGAGCTTCCCGTCGGGCGAAGCGCGTTTTCGCGCCGCTTTTCCCGAATGGACGCCGCTCTCCATCCCCGAACTTCTGGGCGAATTGGCGCAATTCATTGAGCGGCTCCGGCTGCAACACACTGTTTTTCGCAGCGATCACGCCTCCAACTGGCTTGCCCTGCGCGGCACACTGCCGGAAGACAGGGAAAAACTGCTGGGGCAACTGCGCGACGCGCTGGCGCGTCCGGAAAACGCGCCCCTGCGTCCGGCCTGGGCGCGCGGGCTGTAGGCTGTAAGGGCGCGCGGCAGGAAATGACGGAATTCACAGGCGGCAATCACATCACCCTGCTTCGTTGCGGCGAAGCATACTTCCCAGCGCTTCTGGAAGCGATAGCGGCGGCGCGGCGCGAGATTTTTCTGGAAGCCTACATTTTTGCCGACGACGCCATCGGGCGCGCGGTCGCGGCGGCGCTGGCGGACGCGGCGCGGCGCGGCGTCCGGGCGCGGGTGCTGGTCGATGGATTTGGCGCGCGGCATTTCATCGCCACTTTTGGCGACCTCCTGCGCGCGGCGGGCGTGGCGGTGCTGGTGTTTCGCTTGGAAATCGCCCGCTTTTCCGGCGCGTTTCGCCTGCGCCGCCATCGCCTGCGCCGCCTGCATCGCAAGCTCGTCGCCATCGACAGGCGTATCGCCTTCATCGGCGGCATCAACATCATCGACGATTACAACGTCCCCTTCCATATCGGTCCGCGCTTCGATTACTGTGTGCGCATTGAGGGGCCATTGCTGGCGCCGATCTGGGATACCTTGCGGCGCGACTGGGAAAAAGTCGCCTGGGCCAGTTTCAAGCGCCGCGACCGGCTGCCCGCGAACGACCTGCCCGATCCGCCGGTGGCGGGCTTCCAGCAGGCGGCGTTTTTGTTGCGCAACAGCATTCGCCATCGCAACACCATCGCCAACGCCTATTTGGAAGCCATGCGCGCCGCGCGGGTTTCCATCGTGATTGCCAACGCCTATTTCTTCCCCGGACTGCGTTTTCGCCGCGCCCTGACCAACGCCGCCCGGCGCGGCATTCGCGTTACGGTGCTGTTGCAGGGCAAAAGCGACCATCCGCTGCTGCACCACGCTTCGCAGGCGCTGTATGGCCTCTTGCTGCGCGCAGGCGTACGCATTTTCGAGTATCAGCGGGGCTTCCTGCACGCCAAGGTTGCCGTCATCGATCAGAAATGGGCGACCGTTGGCTCCTTCAATATCGATCCCTTCAGCCTGTTTCTCGCGCGGGAGAGCAATGTCGCCGTCCTCGATTCCCCGTTCGCCGTCGAACTGGACGCCAGTCTGCGCCAGGCCATCGCCAATGACGCGAAGGAACTGACCCTGAACATCCTGGAACGTCTGCCCTGGCATTCCCGCCTGTTGCGCTGGCTCTGCTACGGCCTCGTCTGCCTGATGACCGCGCTGGGCGTCCGGGAGCGAAAGGCGGAGGATAAAAACGGGAGTTCCTGATCTCTTTTTGCGAACACTGGACGCTATCCGCAAAGCCTCCTAAAATCAGCCTCCCCAAACAAAAAACCAACGGAGAACCCAAATGGAACATCAACTTCCCCCGCTTCCCTATGCCCCAGACGCGCTTTCCCCGCACATTTCGCCGGAGACCATCGCGTACCACCACGGCAAGCACCACAACAGCTATGTGGTCAACCTCAACGCCCTGATCAAGGACACGGAATATGCCGATCTGCCGCTGGAAGCCGTCATCCGCAAGGCACCCGCGGGCGGCATTTTCAACAACGCGGCGCAGGTGTGGAATCACGCCTTTTTCTGGAACAGCATGAAACCCAACGGCGGCGGCGCGCCTGACGGCGCGCTGGCGGCGGCCATCAACGCCAAATGGGGCGATTTTGAAACATTCAAGAAAACCTTCCAGACCGCCGCCGCCGGCAACTTCGGTTCCGGCTGGACCTGGCTGGTCAAAAAACCGGACGGCGCGCTGGACATCGTCAACACCAGCGCCGCCGCCACCCCCCTGACTACCGACGACGTTCCGCTCCTGTGCGTTGATGTCTGGGAACACGCCTACTACATTGATTACCGCAACCTGCGCCCCAAATTCCTTGAAGCCTTCGTCAATCACTTGATCGATTGGGATTTCGCGGCCAGGAATTTCGGCTGACGCCTCGCCGCGCGTCCGGTTTTCACGAATCGGGCGCGCGGCGACGAATACGACGGTTCGGAAAGCGGCGATCGGATAGAATCGCCATTCTTCAACTTTGCCGGGAGCTTGCCGTGCGTGTGGTCTGTCTTGATATGGAAGGGGTGCTCGCGCCGGAAATCTGGGTTGAATTCGCCAGACGCGCCGGAATCGACGCCCTGCGCCGCACGACGCGCGATGAGCCGGATTACGACAAGCTGATGCGCTTTCGTTTGCGCGAACTGCGCCAGCACGGCCTGGGTCTGCCGGACATTCAGGAAGTCATTGCCGACATGGGTCCCATGCCGGGAGCGCGCGCGTTTCTCGATGGCTTGCGCGAACATTATCAGATCATCATCCTCTCCGACACGTTTTATGAATTCGCCCAGCCGCTGATGCGCCAACTGGGCTGGCCGACGTTGTTCTGTCACAGCCTGGAAACGGACGCGCAAGGCTTCGTCGTCGACTACCATCTGCGTATGCCCAACCAGAAACAGGAAGCCGTGCGCCGCTTGAAGGAACTGAATTTCAGGACGGTCGCGGCGGGGGATTCCTACAACGACACCGCCATGCTGCGCGAAGCGCATGGCGGCATTCTTTTTTGCCCGCCGGAAAATGTCGTCCGCGAATTTCCGCAATTCCCCGTGGTGACGGATTACGCCGCGCTGCGCGCGGAAATCGACGCCATTCTTGCCCGCGCCTGAGCGTGTCGTCATGACGTTTGCCGACCCCGCGGAATATCTCCTGGTCATCACCAGCCTGCCCGACGCCGAAAGCGCCGGGAAACTGGCGCGCGCGTTGGTGGAGCAAGGTCTGGCGGCCTGCGTGAATGTGCTGGGGAGCTGTCATTCTGTATACCGCTGGCAAGGAAGGATGGAAGACGCGACGGAAATCCCGCTCTTCATCAAGACCACACGCGCGCGCTATGGCGCCGTGGAAGCGAGAATACGCAACCTGCATCCCTACTCGCTGCCGGAAATCATCGCCCTGCCGCTCACGGCGGGATCGCCAGATTATTTGAAATGGATAAAAGGAGAAACGGAGCCGTCATGCGCCGTCTGCTGAAACGTTTGCTCCCGGTTTTTTTCCTGCCGTTCGCCGCGCTGGCCTCCCTCGCTTCGGCGCAGGAGTTTCTCGACCCGGCCATCGCCTTCAAACCGGCGGTGCGCGCCCTTGATGACCGGACGCTGGAAGTGCGTTTTGCCATTGCGCCCGGCTATTACCTTTACCGGGATCGCTTTCGTTTCGCCGCCGAAATGATCGGACTGGGCACGGCGGAGATTCCGGCGGGCAGGGAAAAGGAAGACGCGAGTTTCGGCAAGGTGGCCGTGTTTTATGACAGCGTTGCCATCCGTCTGCCCGTGGAACGCGCCATGCGCGCCCCCATGCGCTTTGCCCTGTCCGTGACTTCGCAGGGCTGCGCGGAAGCGGGGTTGTGCTACCTGCCGCAAACGCAGACCCTGAACGCCGAGCTGCCCGCAGAAGGCGCATTGCCCGCGCTTGCCGGCGCGCCGGAAGAAAGCGCGGATGGTGATGATAACGACGGCTTTTTCGCTCGTCGTCTGGGCGAGTCCGGCTTCTGGAGCAAGATCGCTCTCTTTTTCGTCGCTGGACTGGGCTTGTCGCTCACGCCCTGCGTCTTTCCCATGTTGCCCATTCTCTCTGGCATCATCGTCGGTCACGCCCGGCAGGAAAAAGCCGAAACCCTGAGCAAACGCCGCGCCTTCTCACTTTCCCTTGCCTACGTGCTGGGCATGGCGTCCACCTATGCCGCCGCGGGAGTGGCGGCGGGTCTTTCCGGCAGTCTTTTTGCCGCCGCCCTGCAAAACGTCTGGGCGCTTTCCGTTTTTGCCGGTATTTTCGTGCTGCTGGCGGGTTCCATGTTCGGGTTTTACACCCTGCAACTCCCCGCTCGCCTGCAAAGCGCCCTGGCGTCGCGTTCGCGGCGTTTGCAGGGCAGGCGTTTTTTTGCCGTCTTCCTCATGGGCGTACTCTCGGCGCTGATTGTTGGTCCCTGCGTTGCCGCGCCGCTGGCCGGAGCCTTGCTGTACATCGGGCAGGGCGGCGACGCGTTTTCAGGCGGCGCCGCCCTGTTCTGCATGGCGCTGGGCATGGGAACGCCCCTGCTGATTGTCGGCACGTCGGCGGGCGTCTGGCTGCCGCACGCGGGCGCGTGGATGGAAGCGGTCAAACAGGGCTTTGGTTTTCTGCTCCTCTTTCTTGCCGTCTGGCTGGTAACGCCCGTTGCGCCGACGGCGGCCGTAATGCTCGCCTATGCCGCCCTGGCGCTGGTTGCCGCCGTTCGCCTGCGCGCCCTCGATCCCCTGCCGCCGGAAGCGAGCGGCGGCTCGCGCTTTTTCAAGGCGTTGGGCGTACTCCTGCTTCTTTGGAGCGCGGCCCTGTTCATCGGTGTGCTGGCGGGCAGCCGCGATCCGTTGCAGCCGCTCGCCATTCTGCGCGCCGCCGCCGCGCCGGAAACGGCCTCGCCCTTCGAGCGCGTAAGCAGCCTTGCCGAAGTGGACGCGCGCCTGCAAGCCGCGCGCGAAAAACCCGTGCTGCTGGATTTTTACGCCGATTGGTGCGTCGCCTGCAAGGAAATGGAGCGCTTCACTTTCAGCGATCCGGTCGTGCGCGCCCAGATGCGGGAATTTACTTGCCTGCAAGTCGATGTTACCGCCAACGGCGCCAACGACAAGGCGCTATTGCAACGCTTCGGTCTTTACGGCCCGCCCGCCGTCCTCTTTTTTGACGCGACGGGCGCGGAAATTCCCGCCCTGCGGGTGACAGGATTTCAGGACGCGCGGACATTCGCGCGAAACCTGCAACGCGCGCTGGCCGTCAATCCCTCATGAGCCGTCCGCCGCCCTTGCGTTTTCTCTTCGCGCATCCCGCGCATTTCATTGCGCTGGGCTGCGGCAGCGGGCTTTCGCCGTGGGCGCCGGGAACGGCGGGAACGCTCTTCGCGTGGCTGTCTTTCGTGCTCCTGCAACCCTTCTTTTCGTTTGCGGGCGGGCTGTTCTTTCTTCTCGCGGCCTTTACCGGCGGCGTGATCGCCATTCACAAGACGGGACTGGCGCTGCGCGAGCCGGATCACGGCAGCATCGTCTGGGACGAAATCGTCCCTTTCTGGCTGACGCTGACCCTGACGCCGCCCGGCTGGTCGTGGCAGCTCGCCGCCTTTCTGCTCTTTCGCCTGTTCGACATCACGAAGCCGCAGCCCGCGCGCTGGTTTGACGAACGGATGAAAAACGGCCTGGGCGTGATGCTCGACGACGTCATCGCCGCGGGCTACGCGCTGCTGGTTCTGGCCATTGCCCGCTTCGTCCTGAACCATGGATAGTCTCTTGCGGAAGACAGTAATTCACGCCGCGGCAAAGAGCGTCAGTCGACGGGTTCATTCTCCCATCGCCAACCGATGCCGGAATCCCGCATCCCGTTTCCAGTGAATTTTTTCTCGATGTCCTTGCCGCTGTATCCGCGTCAGGCAAGGAGAAAATACAAGGCGGCTTCTTACCGGTTGACGCGCGCGCCCAGCAAGGAAAATGCTTCACGCGCCTACGTTTTTCCGGCGAAGGTTTTGCGAAAACGGAAATAGAAGAGCCAGAGCGTAACGGCGGCAAGGGCGATGTGCGCCATCAGCGCGCCCAGATCGATTTCGGACTCCGGCATACGACCGTGGGACACGTCAAACAATCCCCGCAAGAAACCTCCGGCCGGCAGGAAAACACGAGTGCTTATCAAGGGCAACAGGCAATAGGCAACGGCCAGGGAAACTATCGCCGCGCCATCGGCGCGGCGCGCGCCGGGAGCCAGGTTCAGCCAGAGTATCCAGGCCGCATCCCGCAGGACGAAGGCCAGCAAGCTGATCAGAAAAAGCGCTCCCCGGGAAAAAAATTCCGGGCTGCCGCCACGCATAAACAGGATCAGGGACAAGGCGGCAAGGCTCAAAACCAGCGCCATGGCAAAACTGATAAGCCAGTTGGGCAGAAGGTGTTGCAGCAACACGCCGTCACGGCGCCTCCAGGCGGCGACGAAACGAATCCAAAAGGCATAATCCTTTCTCTCGGAGGCAATCAGGACATAGACGCTCACCCAGATCAGCGCGGCGCAGACGCAAAAAAACTTAAACCAGGCCGACACTTCTGTCTTGCCGACGAAACCCGCGCTCCATACTATCCAGAACAGCAAGAACGCCGGCCACCACCACGGATGGTTTCTGTTCTGCAATTCGCGGCGCATCAGTTGCCACAGGCCGATGACTGCCCAGGCCGTCAGGGCAAACAAGGAGACGAGCATGAAATCCTCTCCCATTCTTATGCCATACCAATCGGACGTAATGTTGGAAACGCTGCCGAACCCATTTGATTGCGAGCGAGCCGCGAGACGCGGAAATATGCTGCCGAGCACCCAGAGCAGGATCAATAAGCCGATGACGCCAACACGGCTCGGCTTCTTGCCGGGCTGTCGCTGCCAGCGCGTCAGCACCAACATCATGCCAATCGCCTGCATCAATAGCGCCAGCAAGGTAAGGCTAATCATGCCGCGCAGGAGGCCATGGGCAAAGAAATGCTCCAAGATGCCCGAACCAGTGATTTGCTCCGCCAGGCCAGAGGCAAGGAAAATAACCAGCAGGAGAATGCCGCCGCCATACCAGGCGTAGATGGGGCCGCCCAGCAGCTTGCCCCAGGTCATCTGCCAGGGCGTCAGGCTGGACATGCGCTGGTTGTCCCAGGTGCCGTCGGATAATTCGTCGCGCAGCGTATTGCTGGCTTTCAGGCAGCCCCAGATGATGGTCAGCACGCCAAAGCCAGTGATCGACAGCAACAGGATGGCATCCAGCGTGTTCTTGTCGGCAACCGTGCCGACGGCAAATAGCGCCAGCAGAATGACCGCCGGCATGATGATGAGACGTTGCGGCGAGAATTCCAGCCAGAGATTGCGGTGAAATTCCGGGTTTTGCGTGAATGGGTTCATGGGCGTCATTTCCTGTTTTTATCGCGGTTGTCTTGCAGGCTGTCCAGATAAGCGTCTTGCAGATTGCGCGTGTATTCGGCGTATTCCAGCACTTCGTGGCTGGCCGCCAGCAGTTCGCGCAACAGCCGCGTCTGCGCGTTGGCGCTGTTTTCGCCTTCCACCAGCAGGACGGCGGCCTGCCGGTCGGTTTCGACGATGCGCCAGCCGAGCTTTTCCATCCAGCCGGAAAATTCGTCTCCATTACTGGGCAAAGCGGCCAAACGCAGGCGCAGCGTGCGCGTCTGGCGCGCTTCCGGCGCGTTCAGTTGCCGATGCGCCAGCAGTTTGCCCTTTTCCAGCACCAGCATGGCGGTGCAGTAGTCATCCAGTTCCGCCAGAATGTGCGAGGAAATCAGCAAGGTCATGCCGGTTGCCGCCAACGATTTCATCAGCCGCGACAAATCCGCGCGCGCTTCCGGATCCAGACCGGAGGCGGGTTCATCCAGCAGCAATACCATGGGTTTGTGCACGATGGTCTGCGCCAGCGCCAGGCGTTGCCGCTGTCCGCGCGACAACGCGCCCGCCTGCGTTTCCAGTTGCGGCAAAAGCCCCACCTGACCTGCCGCCCACTGCGCCGCCGCTTCCGCCGCGCTCGCGTCCAGCCCGCGCGCGTAGGCGGCGTACAGCAGACAGCGCCAGGCGCTCAATTCCTGATACAGCCCGAAATGGTCGGGCAGATAGCCCATGAAACGATGCGCCAGACGCGGATGTTCCCAGATGTCCAGAGCGTTCATGATGATGCGCCCGTACATGGGTTCTTCCAGCGCCGCCATGCTGCGCAGCAAGGTGGTCTTGCCCGCGCCGTTCGGCCCGACCAGCGCGGTGACGGAGGCGGCGGGCAGATCGAAACTGACATCATCCAGCGCCCGATGACCGGGATAGTCGTAGACGACCTGCTGCACACGGATCATGGGCGCGTCATTCGCGGCGCCAAAACTCATAGTGATTTCCTTCAAGTAAAACGGTAGCCTGCGGCTTTCAGCAAAAGGCCGGTTTCGTAAAGCGGCAGTCCCATGATGCCGGAGAAGCTGCCGCTGATATGTTCGACGAACAAGCCCGCGCCGCCCTGAATGGCATAAGCGCCCGCCTTGTCCAACGGTTCGTTGCTGGCGACATAGCGACGGATTGCGGCGTCATCCAGCGGGCAAAAGCGTACCACAGAAATATTGACGAATGTTTTCGTTTCCTTGCCGAAAGATGCGGCAACGCCGGTCAGCACCCGGTGGCTGCGCCCGGCAAGCCGCCGCAGGACGGCAAAGGCGTCGTCATGACCCGCGGGCTTGCCGATGATGTCGCCATTGACTTCCAGCGCGGTGTCGGCGGAGAGGAGCGGGCGCGCGGCGAGCTTGCGCCAGACGAGAAGCCGCCGCCCATGCCTGGCCTTGTCGATGGCCAGACGCCGCACATAGGCCGCCGCCGCCTCGCCCGGTCGCGGCGTTTCGTCGATTTCCGGATCGGCGCGCTGACCGGCGCGAAACAAAAGCGTATCGAAACGCACGCCAATCTGGGCGAGCAATTCGCGTCGACGCGGACTGCGCGAAGCGAGATAAACGCGATCGAACGACGGCAAATCGCCCGGCGACGCCATCGGCAACGTTCCGTTTTCCGTCATCGTTTCCCTCGCGTCATCGCTTCCCTCGCGCCTCATTCCCGGTGGTAAGGATGGTTTTTCATGAGGCTGATTGCGCGATAAATCTGTTCGCAGAGCAGCAGGCGGGCGATGCCGTGCGGCAGGGTAAGGCTGGAAAGACGCAACCGGCAATGGGCGCGACTTTTCAGCGTGGCGTCCAGGCCGTCCGCGCCGCCGATGAGAAAAGCGACGGCCGCGCCATCCTGCATCCAGGCATCCATCTCATCGGCAAACTGGCGGGTGGTGAGATCGCGTCCTCGCTCATCCAGCGCGATGCGGCGCGGATAATCTTCCAGCGCGGTCAGGATGCGCGTTTTTTCCGCCGCCAGAAGCTGCGCCCGATTCCGGCCATCACGCGCCTCCGCCCTGATTTCGATGAGACGCGCGGAAAATTCGCGCGGCAGTCGCCGCAAATATTCATTGCAGCCATCCTGCACCCATGTCGGCTGCCTGTGTCCCACCGCGGCAATCGCGATCTTCATTCCCGGATTCTCGCGTCCCTTCTCGCGTCCCGGGCAGGCCCCCAGAGTTCTTCCAGATTGTAGAAGGCGCGCGCGGCGGGCTGCATCACATGAACGACGACGCTGCCCAGGTCGACCAGCACCCATTCGCCATTTTCCTCGCCTTCCACGGAAAGCGTCTCGCCGCCCGCCGCCCGAACCTTGTCGACGACGTTGCGCGCCAGCGCGCGCACCTGGCGACTGGAATCGCCGCAGGCAATGATCACCCGCTCGAACAAGTCGGTGCGGCGGGCGGTGTAGAGAATTGCAATCTCTTTCGCCTTGATGTCTTCCAAAGCGGTGACGGCGATTTTTTGCAGTTTGCGAAGTTCCATGAAGTCAGGCGGCAAAAATACAATGATGTGACGGCGCGGAAGGAAAGCGCCCGCCGGAAATTGAATGCGCGCGCGTTTTCACGCGCGTTCCGAAATGTGCGCGGTTTTTTCTCCGGCGGGGAAAAAATCCCGGTACAACGCGACAAGGAGGCAAACCCAGAAGGCGATCAACGCCAGCATGAGCCAGCACGCGAGCAAAAGCCGCAGCGCCGCGCTGGAAACGAAGCGTATCTGATAAAACACGCCCGCCGTCAACGTGTTGGAGAGCAAAACCAGCAGCAGAATGCCGAGCCAGTTGCGCCCGATGGCGGCAAAGTTGAAAAACAGCGCCTTGCCAAGCGGACAGCGCCGCCAGACGATCAGCAAGGGGGTGAACCATTGCGCCATGAAAAACGGCAAAAACAGCAGGAGAAGACGCAGAAGGGGCGCGCGGTGCTCCGGTTTCGTTATGATGACGATGTCCTGCGAAAGCCCGTGGATGAATCCGGGGTCCATCAGGGCAAGGAGACGCAGCGCCAGAAAGGCATAGCACAGGAGGAGCAGCGCCAATCCCGCAAGCGGTTGCCAGCATTCCAGCGCGGGGCGGACAACACCGCGAAAGGAATAACGCGCGCTTACCGCCAGATTCGCCATGCTCGCCAGCAGGAAAGGCCAGAGAATCTGCGCCAGCAAGGGCGTGAAATAATAGGGCGGCTGGGGAAAATTCAGCGCCTTCGACAAAGAAACAACCAGCAGCTTCGGCAAAAAGAAAATCAACAGCGCCGCCGCGCACAGCAAAAAAGGCTTTTGGGCAAACAGCCGGGCGGCGGCATGAAGCCAATCTCCGCTGCGACGAAGAGAAAATGCGGACATGCGACGAAAAAGGTTTCCCTGAGTTCCAGATGCGCGTGAAGATAGCATGGCAGGCGGCATGGGAGGAAATAAAAAAATGGACGGCAAGGCAAACGCATTGGGTTTTGCGCTCCCAAAGCCCGATGCGTTTGCCCGCCAGACAGGCCTGTTCGGGAGGAAATCGCCGCGTTTACCCTTGCGGGCGACAGCCCAACCTTATATACTCGCGCCCTTGTGTCGGGGCGTGGCGCAGCCTGGTAGCGCACTTGCATGGGGTGCAAGGGGTCGCGAGTTCGAATCCCGCCGCCCCGACCATATTTACATTCTCAATGCCCGGCGTCGTCAGTACCCAGCGTCTCTGAGCCCAACCTTTCCGCCGGATTGGTCATGGGTCCTGTTCGTCGCCGCCCGGCGCGTTTCTCCCGCGCCTGCGACCCGACGGGGTCGGCGCGGCGCAGACGGGGCATTCGACGACAGGGGGGCAACAGGGCGAATCTTTCAGGGCGAATCTTTGCGCGCCTGGCGCATCGGCATGTTGGCGCCGCGGCGGAGAGGGGGGGATTCGAACCCCCGTCAGGGTATTACCCTGAACACGCTTTCCAGGCGTGCGACTTAAACCGCTCATCCACCTCTCCGGAAGAGCGCGCATTCTAGCAAAGATTGCGCGGCTGTCCAGCGGTTTGTTTCACCGCGCGCCTTGTCCGTCACGCGCCGGACGCGGCGTTCCCTTTTTCCAGCGGGGCGCGGATTTGGGCGGCGAAATTCTTGGGCGCGACATATTGCAGAATTTCCCGTCCCTTCTTGTCGAGCACGACATCCAGCCCCTTGTCCGGATACAGGTAATGCGTCAGGTTTTCGCCTTCGGGCAGCACTTCCGCCGCCTTGCCGAAGCGCAGCGTAATGGTTTCCTCGTCCAGACGGGCGCTGGGAATCAGGCTGATGGCGCGGATAACGGCATCTTCGGCGCGCGCGCGGTCATCTGGATGCAAGATGAATTTTTTGTTGCTGCCTTCCATGTATTCGCGTTTGAGCGCCCGCCCGCGCATGGCGCCGACTTCTTCCGGCGACGCCGCCAGCGTGAGAATCAGCCGCGCCTGCACGAAACCAAAGGCGCGCTGCGGATAATTGGCTTCCAGCGCGCCGATCTGTTCCGAGGCGGCAATGACAGCCACATCGAAGTCATCGCCAAGCAGCGCCCTCGCATCCGCCAATCGGCTTTGTCCCGGCACCAGACCGAAAACTTCGCTGTTTCCCGATTGATCCAGCGCAATCTGCCAGGGCAGGTTGCGATCGAACCCTTCCGGCGGCGTATTCGACGTCATAAACAGCGGCAACAGCAAAGCCAGCGCGACCAGGGCAAAAACGATGAGCACAGTTTTCATGATGGGAAAGCGGATTGGACAAACGAACGCATTGTTGCACAGAAGACGGGAGACGGAAAATTTGCGGCAACGACAAGGCCGCCCCGGAATGGCCGGTTTCCGTCATTCGTCATTCTCGCCTGACGGACCGTCTTCCGGTCACGGTACAATAACCCCCTTCTTGACGAAAGGGAAATGCCTTCATGTTGCGGCGTTTGCGCGAATATATTCACTCGGTGTTTGTCCGCGATCCGGCTGCGCGTTCGTTCTGGGAAGTGCTGACCTGCTATCCCGGCATACACGCGCTGGCGCTGCATCGGCTGGCGCACCGGCTGTGGCGTTGGCGGCTGTTCTGGCCGGGGCGTTTCGTGGCGGCCTTTTCCCGCTGGCTCACGGGCATCGAGATTCATCCGGGCGCGGTCATCGGGCGACGCCTCTTCATCGATCACGGCATGGGCGTGGTCATCGGCGAGACGGCGGTGGTGGGCGACGATGTGACGCTCTATCACGGCGTCACCCTGGGCGGCACGAGCTGGGAAAGCGGCAAGCGCCATCCGACCCTGGGCGACCGGGTGACGGTCGGCGCCGGCGCCAAGCTCCTGGGACCACTTACCGTGGGCGCGGGCGCGCGCATCGGCTCCAACGCCGTCGTGACCAGAGACGTGCCCGAAAACGCAACCGCCGTGGGCATTCCGGCGCGCATTCTGGATCATCATCTGGTCGCCGCGCGAGAAGCGCAAGCCAATCGCATGGGCTTTTCCGCCTACGCGGTCGGCAACGGCGACGATCCGCTGACGCTCGCCCTGCACGGGCTGCTCGAACATGCGGCAAAAATGGATCGGCGAATGGCGTTGCTGCTTGAACAACTGGCGGCGGCGGGCATTGATGTAACGGCGGTTGCAACGCCAGACAATGATTTCGATCCCGAATACCTGAGCAAAATGGTTGACTAATTGCCCCGTCAGCCGATACCCTCGTTCCCATTGTTGACTTAAAACGTAGGAATAGCGCGATGCGTTTGACAACCAGAGGACGTTTTGCCGTTACCGCCATGATGGAGCTGGCCATGCGCGATCGTCACGCCGGGCGACCGATTTCGCTCAACAGTATTTGCGCGCGGCACGGCATTTCGCTTTCCTACATGGAGCAACTGTTCGTCCGTCTGCGGCGCGGCGCGCTGGTGAGCAGCATGCGCGGGCCGGGCGGCGGCTATCATCTGGGGCGTCCTGCCGCGAAAATTTCGGTCGCCGACATCATCGTCAGCGTGGATGAGCGCGTCGATGTGACGCAATGCAACGGGCAGGGCGATTGCTGCGGCGCGCGGCGCTGCATGACCCATGATTTATGGATGAACCTGAGCCGCAAGGTGCAGGATTACCTGGCCTCCGTCACGCTGGACGATCTGGTGCGCCAGTGCGACGAGGCCGACGAGGCACCGTTGAAGGTTGCGCATTCACGAAAGACGGGCGGCAAAACGGCGCCCCGCAAAACGCCCGCCGGAACGAGAACCCCATAAAAAGCCCATGCCGCTTCCCGTCTATCTCGATTACAACGCCACCACGCCGCTTGACGCGCGGGTGCTGGAAGTGATGCTGCCCTATCTGAAGACGCAATACGGCAACGCCTCCAGCCGTCACGAATACGGACGGGCGGCGCGGCGGGCCGTGGACGCGGCGCGCCAGCAGGTCGCGGCGGCGGTGGGCGCGCAGCCGACGGAAATCATTTTCGTCAGCAGCGGCAGCGAGGCCAACAACCTGTTCCTGAAGGGCGCGGCGGCAAGTTTCAGGACAAGCGGCGCGGTGGCCTTTGGCGCCGTCGAGCATCCTTGCGCCCTGAACGCGGCGCGACAACTGGCGCGGCGGAACTGGCGGCTGATTGAATTGCCAGTGGACGCGGCAGGGCGCGTCACGCGCGCGGGCGTCGACGCGGCGCTGGCGCAAAAACCCGAACTCTGGTCGGTGATGCTGGCCAACAACGAAACAGGCGTCATGCAGGACGCGGCGGAATTTGCCGACGAAGCGCAAAAACAAGGGGGCGGCTGGTTTCACAGCGACGCCGCGCAGGTTCTCGGCAAGCGGTCGCTGGATTTCCGCGCCCTGAACCAGGCGGGCGTCCACGCGCTGACGCTTTCGGCGCACAAGATTTATGGACCCAAGGGCGCGGCGGCGCTGGTGGCGGACAGGCGTCTGGACCTCATTCCCCTGATTGCCGGCGGCGGACAGGAAGGCGGCCTGCGTTCCGGCACCGAAAATGTGGCGGCAATCGCGGGCTTTGGCGCCGCCTGTGAACTGGCGGCGGCGCGCCTGAATGACCTGCCCGCCCGGTTGCGCCGTCTACAGACGCGGCTGGAGGCAGGATTGATTCCGCTGGGCGCGACGCTTTTCGGCGCGGACGCGCCGCGTCTTCCCAACACCAGTTATTTCGCCTTCGCCGGCGTGGATGGCGAGACGCTGCTCACGCGCCTGGATCGCGCCGGATTCGCGGTCGCCAGCGGCGCGGCCTGTTCCAGCGCCAACCCCAATCCTTCGCACGTGCTCCTGGCAATGGGCGTGCCGGAAGACCTGGCGCGCGGAGCGTTGCGCGTCAGTCTGGGCGCGGATACGGAAGCGGAACAAATCGACGCCTTTTTGCTGGCGCTGGAGACCGCGCTTGCCGAACTGAAAAATATGACGGCGCTGCGAAGTTGAAAAACGCCGCAACCTTGTAAAACAAAACCAACGGAGCCTTGAAAACATGCATTTGCCCATTTATCTGGATTATTCCGCCACCACGCCGGTGGACCCGCGCGTCGCGGAAAAGATGATCCCCTATCTGACCGAACATTTCGGCAACCCCGCCTCGCGCTCGCACAGCTTGGGCTGGGAGGCGGAAGCCGCCGTGGAGGAAGCCCGCGCGGAAGTCGCCGCGCTGGTGAAGGCCGATCCAAAGGAAATCATCTGGACTTCCGGCGCGACCGAATCCGACAACCTGGCCATCAAGGGCGCGGCGCGTTTTTATGGCGAGACCAAGGGGAAACACCTGCTGACCGTCAAGACCGAACACAAGGCGGTGCTCGACACCATGCGCGACATGGAGCGCCAAGGGTTTGAAGTGACCTACCTCGACGTGCGCGAAAACGGACTGATTGATCTCGACGTTTTCAGGGCGGCGCTGCGGCCTGACACCAGCCTCGTTTCGGTCATGTTCGTGAATAACGAAATCGGCGTCATTCAGCCGATTGCCGAAATCGGCGAAATCTGCCGCGAGAAGGGCGTTCTTTTCCATGTCGACGCGGCGCAGGCCACCGGCAAGGCAGACATCGACCTTTCCGCCCTGAACGTCGACCTGATGAGCTTTTCCGCGCACAAGACCTACGGACCCAAGGGCATCGGCGCGTTGTATGTGCGCAGAAAGCCGCGCGTGCGTCTGGAAGCCCAGATGCACGGCGGCGGGCATGAACGCGGCTTTCGCTCCGGCACGCTGGCGACGCATCAGATCGTCGGCATGGGCGAGGCTTTCCGTCTGGCGCGCGAGGAAATGGCGGCGGAAAATACGCGCGTCCGCCGGTTGCGCGACCGGCTCCTCGCCGGGTTGTCCGACATCGAGGCGGTCTATGTGAACGGCGACATGACGGCGCGCGTGGCGCATAATCTCAACGTCAGTTTTGCCTATGTGGAAGGCGAATCGTTGATGATGGCCTTGAAGGAACTGGCGGTATCCTCCGGTTCCGCCTGCACTTCCGCCAGTCTGGAGCCTTCCTACGTGCTGCGCGCCCTGGGGCGGGAGGACGAACTGGCGCACAGCTCCATCCGTTTCACCCTGGGAAGGTTTACCACACAGGAAGAAATCGACTACGCTGTCGAACTCTTGCGGCAGAAGGTCGGCAAGCTGCGCGACATGTCGCCGCTCTGGGAAATGGCGCAGGCGGGCGTCGATTTGAATACGGTCCAGTGGGCCGCGCACTGAAAGGAGAACGTCATGAGCTACAGCGTGAAAGTCATCGAGCATTACGAGAATCCCAGGAACGTCGGCAGTTTCGACCAGGAGGAAAAGGATGTCGGCACCGGCATGGTGGGCGCGCCCGCCTGCGGCGACGTCATGAAATTGCAGATCAAGGTGAATGATGACGGCGTGATCGAGGATGCCCGCTTCAAGACCTACGGCTGCGGTTCGGCCAT
>JAITJU010000111.1 GCA_031278735.1 Zoogloeaceae bacterium | reverse complement strand
CGCCCCACGTTTCCCGCTACCCAGGCATCCTGCGGGAGTTGAAGCGCGGCACGGGAAGCCGCGAGGGGGAGTTGCCCAGCCTGCACTGTTTCGATGTCGATCCGGTTGTACAAGGTTTCAATGCGCGCTTGTGGCCAGGAAGGTAAAAAAGCGCGCATCTCATCGCGCACGGCATGGGAGACGCCCAGAAGGGCCAGCCGATGGCGAAAGAGGTGGACAAACAGCCGCCGGTACAGGCGCTGGTAGTCGCCGAAAGCATGATGCACACCGATGACGGGCAGGCGGGTGCCTAGAAGGGCAATGTAGAGGGGTTTGAAGCGGTGCGCGATACAAAAACGGAAAGGCCGCGACGCGCTGATCCGGCGCAGATCACGAATAGCCCGCCATTTGAGATTGCGGATTTCCGGACTGGAATAGCCAAGAAAAATCACTTCGTCGGAGGCGGAACCCCGCACTGCTTCTTCGCCGGGCGTGCCGGTGAGATAAACCGTGAGCACCCTGAACGGTGTGTCCCGGAACAGCACGGCATACTGGCGGGCAACGTCAAGGAACGGCCCGGAATATCCGTGACAAAGTTGCAGTATCCAGCGTTCGCTCATGAGCTACCCGCCTCCCGCTGATGCCAAACGGTCAGTATCGTGATGCCGATAGTATCAACGCGATAGCGCGCAACGTAGCCGCTGTCCCCGAAGTCGATCAACCATTCCCGGAACTGGTCGGGCATGTCTTCGATGTGACGGCCTATCATTGGTTGGAGCCTGAGCACCTGGACAGCTTGTCGGATGGACTTCACGGCGCGTTTGGCAGCATCCGGGTTTTTGGGTGCAAGGAACCTGTACAGACGTTGTATGTCGCGTAGTGCCGCAGGAGACCATCTTACCGATGGCATTGTGGTGGTTCCACGTCCTGCCCTTCGGTCAGTCCGGCGAGCCAGTCGTCTGCTTCATCTTCCGTCACATGCAGGCTGGTTTCCTGATACTCCCGCCACGCGGTAAGTGTGGCCAAGCGGAATGCTTCACGCTTTTCCTCGCGCTCAATGTATTGCGAGATGGCTTCGCGCATCATCCAGTGCATTGTGCGCTTTCTGGTGGCTGCAAGCCCTCTGATTCGTTCGCGCAAATCCTCGTCCAACTTGATGGATACGGGCCGGGTAGTTATCGCGGTCATGATATTTCCTGTCAGGTAATACCTTACTATATTGAAAACTACCCGTTACAGGCAAGGCCCGACGTCGGTAGCAATTCCGGGCAAGCTCTTGCGGCTATCGCCAAATCCTGACCACGTAAAATGCGTAGAGCATTGCGCGACTTCATGTACTTTCTACGTGCTTTTTTTGCCGATACGAAACACATCTTTCAAATCATTGCGTCTCCTTTCTCACCAGCACATCCTGCATCACCAGATATTGCAGATCACAGCCGAAGAACATGTCGAGCGCGTCCGTCGGCGAGCAGATCATCGGCTCGCCCCGGCGATTCAGGGAGGTATTCAGCACCACGCCGTTTCCCGTGAGTTTTTCCAGTTCCAGCATCAGATCGTAATAGCGCGGGTTGAATTCGCGGCGCAATACTTGGGCGCGGGAGGTGCCGTCCTCGTGGACGACTTCCGGTACGCGGGTTTTCCATTCGTCCTTGACCGCGAAGGTGAAGGTCATGAAGGGCGCGGGATGGTCGATCCCGAACATTTGGGGGCCGACCGTGTCGAGCATCGAAGGACAGAAAGGCCGCCAGCGCTCGCGGAACTTGATTTGTGCGTTGATGCGGTCGGCTACGCCGGGCACGCTCGGGCAGCCAAGGATGGATCGGTTGCCCAAGGCACGCGGGCCGAATTCCATGCGGCCCTGTAACCAGGCGACCGGGTTGCCTTCCGTGAGGATTCCGGCAACACGCGCGGGCACGTCGTCGATTTTCTGCCAGTTCAGTTTGATGCCGCGCTGCTTTTCGTGACGGGCAATGGCGGCGATGACGTCTTCATTCGTGTATTCGGGGCCGAGATAGACGTGCTCCATTTTTTCCACCGGCACGCCGCGCTGTTGCGAAACGAACGCCGCTGCGCCAACCGCCGTGCCCGCGTCAGAGGCGGCAGGCTGGACGAAAAGCTCTTTTACATCATGACGGGCGATGATTTTCTGGTTGAGCTTCACATTTAGGGCGCAACCGCCCGCGAAGGCGATTTTTCCCGTCTCGCGGAGGATGTCGCCAAGGTAGTGGTCGATCATTTCCAGAGAGAGTTTTTCAAACAACGCCTGGATGCTGGCAGCGTAGTGAATATAGGGTTCGTCGGCCACGTCGCCCTCGCGCCGGGGGCCGAGCCATTCCACGAGTCTGGGCGAGAAGTAATAGCCCTTGCCTTTTTCCTTATAACGTTTGAGGCCGATTACGTTGGCGTAATCGGTGTTGACGGTGAGTTCGCCATTCACGAATTTCGCCAGACGTGAAAAGTCGTAACGGCTGGCGTCGCCATACGGAGCCATGCCCATGACTTTGAATTCGCCATCGAGCATATCGAAACCCAGGTATTCGGTGATTGCGCCATAGAGGCCGCCCAAGGATTCCGGATCATGGAATTCCTTGATTTTGTGTATTTTTCCGTTTTCACCCCATCCGAAGAAAGTGGTGGCGTATTCGCCTTTGCCGTCGATGCCGAGGATGGCGGTTTTCCCGGCAAAGCCGGAGCACAAATAGGCGCTGGCGGCGTGCGCGAGGTGGTGCTCGACCGGCTCTATCCTGACTTTTCCCAGGTCGAAGCCCAGTTGGACAAGACACCATTCGATACGCCTTTTATAGCGGCGAAAGCGCCGGTTGCCGTTCAGGATGGCGTCCAGCGCCCGGTCGGGCGCATAGGCGTAGCGGCGGGCATAATGCCAGCGCGCAGGGCCGAAAAGACTTACCGGCGCGAAGGGTATGGCAACAACATCGACATCGGCAGGGTGGATGCCCGCCTGGGCGAGACAGAACTTCGCCGCTTCGTAGGGCATGCGGTTCTTGGCATGCTTGTCGCGCACGAAGCGTTCTTCTTCGGCGGCGGCAATGAGTTTGCCGTCGATGTAGAGAGCGGCGGACGGATCATGACTGACCGCGCCGGAAAGACCGAGAACGATGAGGGACATGGGAAAAGCCGAAAGATACCGCGTCGGGAAAAAGCGACAAATGAGAAGAGGCGACATTCTATCAGGCTTGCGATCCGACGACGCGGCGATTGCACAGAACAATTGCGTTTGTCGGAAGACGGCCTGTTTTTCCCATCGTCCTTTGTCTTGCGGTCGCGCCGGGAGGGAAAAAGAAGGCGCGCGCTTCGTCAGAAGCAAGGCGCTCCATAAGCCGCTGCGATTGCCGCGATGCCGCGCGCCTCGTTTTTGGCGGGACGGGTTGTTCGTTCTTCGTGTCGGCGCAACCGTCGGCTTTTCTCCGATCCCCGATTCTTGCGGGCGCAAAGCGTCTGGCGGTCGACTGTTTTCCGTCCTCCAATCGCGTTCGCATTTGACGTCTGGCTTGCCCTTCCCTTTTGCGGAAGGCACAATAGGCCGCTCTTTGAATAGCGTTCTTGAACGGGAGGCGATGTGTCTACAAACCTGTTTTCCATCGTGCAGGCGGCGGGTTGGCCGATTTGGGCTTTGTTGCTGGCTTCGATGATTGCGGTGGCGCTGATTGGCGAGCGATTTTATTCCTTGCGCAGAAGTCGCGTTGTGCCTCCCGGCCTGTTGCAACGGGTGTTGAGCGAAGTCCGGCGCGATAAAAACAGTGTAGATGAAGCGGCGCTGCATGAACTGGAACGGCATTCGCCGCTGGGTCGGGTGCTGGCCGCGGGTTTGCGCAACCGCGGCGCCTCCCGCGAAATCATGAAGGAATCCATCGAGGAAACCGGACGCGCCGTCACGCATGATCTCGAACGCTATCTCACCACGCTGGGCACCATCGCCTCCATCGCGCCCCTGATGGGGCTTTTTGGCACGGTAGTGGGGATGATCGAAATGTTCGGCTCGCAGGGCGGCGCGATCGGCACGCACGATCCAAAGGTGCTGGCGCATGGCATTTCCACTGCGCTTTACAACACCGGTTTCGGCATTCTCATCGCCATTCCCAGCATGATTTTCTGGCGGCATTTCCGGGCGCTGGTCGACGGTTTCGTGATGGATATGGAACAACAGGCCATTCGCTTGGTGGAAGTGCTGCACGGCGAGCGCGGAGAAGGCGCATGAACTTTTCCCGCGCGCGTGGCCGCGAAGAGCCGGAAATCAACCTGATTCCCTTGATTGACGTGCTGTTGGTAGTCATTATTTTTTTGATGCTGACCACCACTTATTCTCGCTTTGCCGGACTGGAAATCACCCTGCCTTCCGCAGACGCCGAACAGACGCAGAGTCTGCTCAATGAAGTCGAGGTGGCGATTACGGCGGACGGGCAAATGCGGGTAAACAAACAGCTTTTGCGCGCCAATGACGTGCATTTCATCAGCGAGGCGCTGAAACTGGCCGCCGCAGACCAGACCGACCCGCTCATCGTCATCAGCGCCGACGCCAAGGCCGCGCACCAGAGCGTCATTGACGTCATGCAGGCGGCGCAGGCGGCGGGTTATCCCCGCATTTCCTTCACGATTCAGACGACGCCGACTGTTCCGTGAGGCGGGCGCGGCAGCCATGAAAAGCGCCCCGCGCGGAAAAAAACACGCGAATCCGCGCTGGAGGGGCGCGTTGTCCGTATGGCTGACTCGGCGTTGGCAACGGCGCAAACTGGCTTTCGCGTTATTGCCGCTGGCGCCGCTGGCCTTTCTTTTTGCCTGTCTTGCCGCGCTGCGCCGCGCGCTGTATCGCGTCGGCTGGCTTTCCAGCGTCACACTGCCGGTTCCGGTCATCGTGGTGGGCAGTCTCACCGTGGGCGGCGCGGGCAAGACGCCGCTGACGCTGTGTATTGCCCAGTTTCTGCAAGCGTCGGGATTTTGTCCGGGCATTCTCAGCCGGGGCTATGGCTGTGTCCGCGGCGCGGCGGCGCCGCGTCCGGTTTTTCCGCATTCCGATCCCGCCGAAGTGGGCGATGAGCCGGTATTGCTTGCCCTGCGCGGCAAAATGCCCGTCTGGGTTGGACGGGATCGCGCCGCGACAGGCGCGGCGTTGCTGGAAAATTGTCCGGGCGTCAATGTGCTGATCTGCGATGACGGCCTGCAACATTTGCGCCTGCGGCGCGACGTGGAAATCGCGGTATTTGACGGATGTGGGGCGGGCAATGGCCATCTGCTGCCGCTGGGGCCGCTGCGCGAGCCGCTTTCCCGCCTGGCCGGGACGGATGCCCTGGTCTTCAACGGCGCGCCGGACGCGCGGGTTTCCCGCGCGGGCGGCGCGAGTTTCGACATGCGCCTGCTGCCCGGCATGTTTTACCGGCTGGACAAGCCGGAAATCCGCTGCGCGGCGGAGGCTCTCGCCCCGAAGACCTTGCGCGCGCTGGCGGGGATTGGACATCCGGAGCGGTTTTTCCGTACCCTTGAACAAATGGGGCTGAAATTTTCCGCGCATGTTTTTCCCGATCATCACGCCTACCGGAGCGGCGATCTGACGTTTCTGCCGGGCGAGGCGCTGCTGATGACGGAAAAGGACGGCGTAAAATGCGCCCGCTTCTGCGCGCATCCCGGCATGCCGGAAATCTGGGCGCTGCCGGTCACGGCGGAACTGCCGCCGACCTTTTTCAACCTCCTGCTGGAGAAACTCAAGTGGACGCAAAACTCCTCGACATCCTCGTCTGCCCCATCTGCAAAGGCGACCTGCTGTACAAGAAAATCGAACAGGAATTGATCTGCAAGCGTTGCAAGCTCGCTTTCCCCATCAAGGACGGCATTCCCATCATGCTGGAAGAAGAGGCGCGCGTCCTGACGCCGGAAGAAGAAGCCTGATGCCGCCCTTCAAGGTCGTCATTCCCGCCCGTTACGCTTCCAGCCGCCTGCCGGGCAAGCCGCTGCTGGATTTGTGCGGCAAGCCCATGATTGTGCGGGTAGCCGGACAGGCGCTGGCCTCCGGCGCGGAAGAAGTCATCGTCGCCGCCGACCGCGCCGACATCGCCGCCGTCATTCAGGCGCAGGCACTGCCCCGGCTCAAGGCGGTCATGACGCGCGCCGACCACGCCAGCGGCACGGATCGCCTGGCGGAAGTCGCGGCGAACGCCGGATGGCCGGACGCGACGGCGGTGGTCAATGTGCAGGGCGACGAGCCGCTGATTGCGCCGGAACTCATTGCCCGCGCCGCGCAAAGCCTGCTGGAAAGCGGCGCGGACATCGTTACGCTGGCGCACCCCCTGACGGAAGCGGCGGAGTTTTTCGATCCCGGCGTCGTCAAGGTTGTCTGCCGCGCCAATGGCGAGGCGCTCTATTTTTCCCGCGCCCCCATCCCCTACGCGCGCGACGCCTTTCGGGAGAATCGCGCCGCGCTGCCGCCGGATTTTCCCGCCTGCCGCCACATCGGGCTGTACGCCTATCGCGCCGCCTTTTTGCGCGCCTATGCCCGGCTTCCGCCCGCGCCGCCGGAAATCTTCGAGTCGCTGGAACAGCTGCGCGCCCTGTGGCACGGCTATCGCATCCACGTTCTGCGCGTCGCCGAGGCCCTGCCGCCCGGCGTGGATACGCCCGCCGACGCCGAGCGCGTTCGTCAGCACTTGCGACAGACCGGCGCGTAATTTGGCGCTTCCGGGTCGGACGGGCGCTTTCGGACAGCAAGGCGCGCGGTCCTTGAGCCGCCTGCCGCCGGGCTGCGGCTCTGGAAGCGAATCAATGAAAGAGGTTTCTTGCGCGTTCAGCCTGGCGCGCCCGCTTCCGCCAAGGCTTGCGGCAGGCGTTCGCGCAAAAAGGCGATGAAGCATTGCGTTTTCGCGGGCAACAGGCGGGTTTCGGTGAGGGCATAGACCGACAGGGGCGCGCCGCGCCATTCCGGCAGGACGCGGCGCAGCCGTCCCTCGCGCAGTTCGCCGGCGACGATGGTTTCCGGCATCAGGATAATGCCCATCCCCAGCGTTGCCAGGCGCCGGATCATGTTCGCGTTGTTGAGCGTGAAGCGTCCTTTTGCTGACGCCGTGACGGTTTTTGCGCCATTGGAAAGCGTCCACACGCCCGTTTTCAGGATGTTGAGGCATTCGTGCCGTTCCAGATCGGCAGGCGCGGCGGGTTCGCCCGCGCGTTCGAGATATTCCGGCGCGGCATAGAGGGCGGGCGTGAGGGAAACCAGCGACCGCGCGATCAATTGCAGGTTGCCGGAGATTCCCGCGCCGGAGGTCATGACGGGAACCTCGGCGGGTTCCGGGCGTCCCATGCGGATCGCCACGTCGAACGGCTCGCTCACCAAATCGACATGACGCGGGGAAAAATCGAAATCGAAGGTGATGTCGGGATACTGGCGGGCGAATTCGGCGATCAGCCGCGCAAAATGCGTCACGGCAAAATCCGCGGGCAGCGAGGCGCGCAGCAGGCCGCCGGGGCGGGTGAGCATGTCGCCCAGATGTTCACGCGCAAGCCTTGCCTCGCTGACGATGCGTCGGCAACGCTCGAAATAGATCCGCCCGGCTTCCGTCAATTCGATCTTGCGCGTCGTGCGGTGGAAAAGGCGCAGACCAATGGCCTTTTCCAGCGCGCCAATCCGCCTCGACAACGTGGAACCCGGCATTCCGACCGCCTCGGCCGCTCCGCGAAAACTTCTTGCCCGGGCGACTTCCACGAAAATCGCCATGTCCTTCAATAATTCCATGCGTATTGTTCCACCAATGGAAAGGTATTTTCCAATTTACCATATTTATCCTGAATGACTCGCGGCTGATAATGCCGCCTTCAGGGCAACCGCACCTACCCTTGGGATAAATGAAGCCTTGCTTTCCCCGTTCCCGCCTGGCGTTGCCCAGACCGGATGGTCGCCCCCCTTCCGGCCATTCGGTTTTCCTCCCGCGGAGCGCGAGGAGAAAAGCCAGGCCGCTTCCCCTGGCAGATGCGGTAGCCCTGAATACAACTTTCTTTCATTTTCCCCGCGAGGATTTTTCCATGCCAAATTCATTGTTTGCCCCCGTTCGCATTGGGCGCCACACCCTCAAGAACCGCTTTGTCATGGCGCCGATGACGCGCTCGCGCGCGGATGACGAAACGGGTGTGCCGGACGATCTCGTCGCCACCTACTATGCCCAGCGCGCCGACGCCGGACTCATCATCAGCGAAGGCGTTTTTCCCTCGGCGATGGGCAAGGGCTACGTGCGCACGCCGGGCATCGAGAGCGAGGCGCAGATCGCGGCGTGGCGGCGCGTCGCGGCGGTCGTGCATGAGCGGGGCGGAAAAATATTCATGCAGATCATGCACTGTGGCCGCATTTCCCACCCCTCGCTCCTGCCGAACGGCGCGACGCCAATAGCGCCCTCCGCCGTCAAACCGGAAGGACAGGCCTGGACTTCCGCCGGGCAGGCGGATTACGTCACGCCGCGCGCCCTCGCCGCGGAGGAAATCAGGGACATCATCGGGCAATACCGCCGCGCGACCCGTCAGGCGCTGGAGGCCGGTTTCGACGGCGTTGAACTGCACGCGGCTTCCGGTTATCTGCCCGAACAATTCCTTTCCTCCGGCAGCAACCAGCGCGATGACCGGTATGGCGGCTCCGTTGAAAATCGCGCCCGCTTCATCCTGGAGACGCTGGCGGCGATGGCAGATGAAGCGGGCAATGATCGCGTCGGCATCAAGATTTCACCGGAGATGAATTACAACAGCATTGTCGATGCCGCGCCGCGAGAAACCTACACGTATCTGGTCGAACAATTGCGCAGTCTTGATTTGGCCTATCTGCACGTTGCCCTGTTTGGCGCGAAAACCGATT
>JAITJU010000026.1 GCA_031278735.1 Zoogloeaceae bacterium | reverse complement strand
CCCGTTTCGCCGCAAGCCTGCATGCCGTCGGCGGGGCCAAGGCAGGTGACGCCGTCTTGCCGCAATGTTTCCAGATTGCGTCGCGTCGCCGGGTTTTCCCACATCGCTCGGTTCATGGCGGGCGCGACCAGCAAAGGGCAGGCGCGCGCCAATACCAACGCGGCAAGCAAAACGTCGGCGCGTCCCTGCGCCAGACGGGCGAGAAAATCCGCCGTCGCGGGCGCGACCAGAATGGCGTCCGCCGCGCGCGTGAGATCGATGTGCGCCATGGGCTTCGCTGCCGCCGCCCACATGTCGCTCAACACGGACTTGCCGGAGAGGGCGGCGAAGGTGGCGGGGCCGACGAAACGGGTTGCGGCTCTGGTCATCGCCACCTGCGCGTCTGCGCCCGCGTCGGTGAGCAGGCGCAGCAAGATCGCCGCCTTGTATGCCGCTACACTGCCCGTTACGCCCAATATGATACGCTTGCCTTCCAGTTCCATTGTGCCGCATCCAAAAAAACAGGCTGCCATTCTAGCCCCTGCGGACGGTAAGTGCGCTTCGGCGCGCGGATTTTTGCGTAGACGGAAGCGCGATTCCGCGGTGCGCGAGAATACAAAACATACACTTGCAGGAAAGGGGGCATAAAGGATAGAATGCGCAGATTTTTCGAACCGCCGTACTTTTATCTGGAGCAACAATCATGGCGCGAGTCTGCCAAGTGACGGGCAAGGCCCCAATGGCGGGAAACAAGGTTTCCCACGCCAACAACAAAACCAAACGTCGTTTTCTGCCGAATTTGCAGTACCGCCGCTTCTGGGTCGAAAGCGAAAACCGCTTCGTGCGTTTGCGCGTCTCCAGCGCCGGTCTGCGCGTCATCGACAAGAAGGGCATCGACAATGTGCTTGCCGACCTGCGCGGTCGCGGCGGATTCTAACCTTACAGGAGAACGAACATGGCAAAAGGCGGACGCGAAAAAATCAAGCTGGAATCTTCAGCCGGAACCGGACACTTTTACACCACATCCAAGAACAAGCGCACCACGCCCGAAAAACTGGAGTTCATCAAGTACGACCCGAAAGCAAGAAAGCACGTGCCATATAAGGAAATCAAGCTGAAATAGGGCTTGTTGGGCGGGATGACGAAGGGTTTTTCCGTCGTCGTGGAATCCAGGAATCCGTTCGAAGCATCGCCTGCGGGCTTTTCTTCCATCATTCACGGCGCGGCAGCAGGCGAGCGCCCCAGGCCAGGAAAAGGCCAAGGCTCAAGAAGGCAAGCGCGGACCAGTTGGCAAGCGACAGGCCGAACAACGTCCACTCCTTGCTGCTGCATGATCCCGTTGCGAAGAAAAGCTCTGGCAACACTGGACTATTGTCCAGCCAGAACATTCCCAATTGCTCCACTAGCTGCTCAATCGGCCCCGGGTTCTCAAAGCTGCATTCGGCAACCAACCCCGGCGCGGACTGCATAAGCGTCTGATAGAATGCGACGCCAAAGCCCGCCAGACAGAGCGCCGTCAACAGCGCGCCCAGGAAGCGACAATTACGCCGCCCCTCCCAGGTTTCCGTCGAAAGCGGCGGCAGGGCAAAGAGCAGCGCCAGCAGACCCAGCAGGATGAACAGCAGGCGCTGAAAAATGCACAGCGGACAAGGATTGAGTTGCTCCCATTTCTGCAGCACCCAACTGAAGCACGACAGCGCCCACCCCACCACGCCTGTCAGTAAAAACGCTTGGCGCGGCGTCAGGGCGAAGACCCGTCGCGGAATTTCGCGCAAGAAACCAGACAGCATCATGGAAGACCGAAGGGAAGACAAAACGTCTTGCATGATAGCAGAGATCAAAACCATTGTGCCATTGTGCATTTGCCGGATGACGCCCGTGTTTTTCCCCCGTCCTTTTCAGGGAGGCAAGCATGAGCAGAAGGGGGGGGCAGTTCAGCCTGTGGAGCAAAGCGCCGGGTGCGCTTTTGTCCTTGCGGCTGCGCTGAAGTGGAGGGAATGACGCCCCTCGACTTCGGTCGCCTGTCCGTTGCGAAGCGAGATGGGGAAGGCGAGAACACGCGCGCCTCGCCAAAAGCGAGCGGAGCGAAGCAATCCGGCAAGGCGGGCTGAGTTGAACAGAAACCGCGCTAACGCGACAAAATCAGGGTCCCGCGCGAATATAAAAAATTCCTCTAAACAAAGCAGCTTTTATTTGTTTACAGATTTCCCTGCGCCCAGCACCATCCCGGACTTTTGTTGTTCCGCTCTCCAGGATATGAATTACCTTGACATCGACACGCGCGACCCGGATGAATATCTGGCGGCGCTGGATAGCCTGCGCTGGGAAAAACTGAAAACGCAGATACGTTATGTGTGGACGAATACGGATTACTTTCGTCCGCGTTTTCTGGAAGCAGGTGTGCATTCGCCGGACGACATCCGTAGCCTTGCCGATTTCCGGCGCTTGCCCGCCTTTCTCGACAAGGCGCGACATCGCGATTCGCAGGAAGCGTCGCTTGCGCGTTACGGGCATCCGCTCGGTCTGCATCTGACGACCGCGCCCGAAAACGCCATTCATCTGGCCGCGACTTCCGGCACCACGGGTACGCCAACCTTTTACGTTTTCAGCAAAAGGGATATGGAAATTACCTACAAGGTGCTGGGACGCATGTTTCGGGTTGCGGGCATTCGTCCAGGCGACACGGTTTTTCATGCCTTCGGGCTTTCGCTGTGGCTGGCAGGCATTACCTTCGTGCAGGCGCTGGAGGCCTATGGCGCAAGACCGGTCGCGGTCGGCGCGGAAGGCGGTGTGCCGAAGATTTTGCGTTATATCGAACTCACCCGTCCCCGCGTCCTTTTTGCCACGCCTTCCATGGTCAAGCAACTGATCGAGCGCGCCCCGCAAGAATTGGGCAAGCCCGTGGGCGCCCTGGGCATAAAAATCATCGGCTGCTGCGGCGAACCCGGCGCCAGCCAGCCGCTTTTCCGCCAGCTCGCGCGCGCGCAATTCAATGCGCAAGTCTTTGATTTCATGGGTGGAGCCTGGCATAACGGCTGTATTACCTGTGACGCGGAACAGGCGCATGGGATGCACTACATGGCCGAGGATCATTGTTTTCGCTACGACCTCGTCAACCCGGAAAGCAAGGTGCCGCTGGAGCTGCGCGATGGCGTGGCGGGAGAAGCCATCCATACGGCGCTGGAGTATGAGGCCGCCCCCGCCTTCCGGAACGCCACCGGCGACATTTTCCGCCTGCATGTGGGCGAATGCCCTGGCTGCGGCCACTTTGGCGTACGGCTGGAAATTATTGGCCGCGCCGACGACATGCTGATGGTGAAGGGCGTCAAGGTGTATCCCGCCGCCATTCAGAAGGTCGTGCATGAGTTCCAGCCCCGGCTTTCCGGCGAATTGCGCATTCGCCTTTCCGCCCCGCCGCCTAAAGTGATCCCGCCGCTGCAACTCGCAGTCGAGGCAGGCCAAGAGACGCCGGAAATCGAATGGCCGCATCTGGGCAAGGCACTGGCGCAACGCATCCGCGAACTTCTCTCGTTTCGCCCCGTCGTCACCATGCTTCCCTTCGGCAGTTTGCCCAGAAGCGGCGCGAAAACGAAATTGATTGAAGTTGCCGGAGCTGGAAACGTTACGCAATAGGATGAGGAAAGAAAGTCAGGCTTTCGTTCCGGCCAGGAAAATCCGCCGAGGCGTTCATTTCCTTTTTTGCGTCCGCGCAACGTTTTTCACTCCGCCCGCAAGGCGCGTCACCCTATTCGATGACGCCGATTTGACGTTCGTAATCGGTAAGCAGGTGTTCGGGGGCGGTGAGGGCGGATTCTCTCTTGTCATAAGAGAATCCGAGTTCCACCAGCGGCTGACCATGGTAGTTGGGAATGCCAAGCGTGCCGGAATCGCCGTTTACAAAGAACACGACGCGCTCGGCATTCTTTTCCGCGATGACGTAGGAGATGCGCTCGGGGCGCCCCTCCTGGTAGCGAACTTTCGCCCAGTAGACATGCTGGTCGAGCGGATGGTTGATGCCCTGGATTTTGAGCACTGCGTAATCATCCGCCTTGGTATGAGCGACGTAGAGCCGCAAAAGTCCAGGTCCGGCATAGGCCGCGCCATAGCGGGCCATTTCCGGGCGATCCCAGGCATGGGCGAGCGGCGCGCAAAGGAGAAGGAAGAAGAACAGCAAACGAAAGGGTTTCATGACGTCTCCATCAGAGAAAATCAATCCCGAACAAGCTAAACAGTATGCTCCATATGTCAATTGGGCGTCAAGCTGCGGGCGCAATTGGCGCGTAATCAAAAGCAAGGGGCGCGGACTATTACGTTCTCATTTGTGCGAATGCATGCCTCTGTGCGGCGCTTGTCCCTTGATTCGCGGCTTCACTTGCGGCAGTCATGGGTTTCCCCGGCACCGCGCTGGTGCGCCGCCTATCCAACCAACGCCATTTTTCGTCGCAAAAATGCAATCTGCGTTTTCAGGGGCAGCGACTTCGGACACACGTCATGGCAGGCGAGAAGCGACATACAGCCGAACACGCCGCTGTCGTCGCCAATGAGTTCGTAATAATCGTCGTCCATACGGGTATCGCGCGGGTCCAGGCGAAAGCGGGCGATCTTGCCCAGGCCTACCGCGCCGACGAAATCTGGCCGCATCTGCGCGGTTCCGCAGGCGGCAATGCAGCAACCGCATTCGATGCAGCGATCCATCTCATAAATGGCTTCGGCGGTATCCGGCGCCATGCGCTCCTCGATGCGCCGGAGATCGGGTTGGGCATCCCTGGCGTGCAGCCAGGTTTCCAGGCGTTCGCTCATGCCGCGCATCCATTTGCCTGTGTTGACGGAAAGGTCGCCAATCAGTTCAAAGAAGGGCAGCGGCGTGAGCGTGCTCTCGTCCGGCAGATCGGCGATGAGTGTGCGGCAGGCCAGGCGGGGGCGGCCATTGACCATCATCGCGCAGGAACCGCAGATGCCGGCGCGGCAGACGAAATCGAATTGCAGGGTCGGGTCCTGTTGTTCGCGCAGTTCGTTCAGGGCGATGAACAGCGTCATGCCGTCGGACGCTTCCAGCGCGTAGCTTTGCAGACGCGGCGCGCTGCTGGCGTCCTGCGGGTTGTAGCGCAGGATGTTGAGGGTGACGCGGCGGCGGGGCAGTGTGTCTTCGGCGTTCATTCGGCGTTCTCCAGCGGCTCGTCCAGCCGCTCGTTCCTGCCGCGCAGACTGGCGGGGAGCTTGTCGAGATAGGGCATGATTTCCCGTTGCAGGGCAAAGCGATCGCCGCCCGCCAACTGGACGTGATTCTTGATGCGTTCGACGGCAAACTGGCGTCCGGCGGCGTCGGGATGGTCGATGTGGTTTTTTTCGCCATAGCCGCGCCAACCGGGCGGCAATTCCATTTCATCGACGTTCAGCGCCTCGTATTCCAGGCGCGGCAAGGTCGCTTCCTCGTTTGCCTCTTCCGGCCAGAAGGCCAGGGTGCGTTTCAGCCAGTCGCGGTCGTTGCGCACGGGAAAATCCTCTCGAAAGTGCGCCCCCCGGCTTTCGGTGCGCTGGTATGCGCCATAGGCGATGGTGAGCGCCAGCTTCAACATGCGGCGCACGCGATAGGCGGCGACCAGTTCGGGATTGCTGCCCCAGGTCTTGCTCGTGACGCCGATATGGCGGCTTCTCTGCAGCAGGCGTTGCAGGTGGGAGACGCCGTCTTGCAGGCCGTCGGCGGTGCGGAAAATGCCAACGCAGCGGGTCATGATTTCCTGCATCTCGACGCACAGCCGAAAGGCGTTTTCGGAACCAGGGACGTGTAACAGGGCGAGCAGTTTTTCTTCTTCGCGGCGCGCAAATTCCCGCGCCAGCGCGACGGG
>JAITJU010000190.1 GCA_031278735.1 Zoogloeaceae bacterium | reverse complement strand
ACCGCCGGACTGGGTTCCAAGATGGGGCTGGACGCGACCAACAAATTCCCCGGCGAAACCCGCCGCGAATGGGGACGCCCGATTCGCATGGATTCGGCGGTCAAGGCGCGCGTGGACGCGCTATGGTCAGAACTGGGACTATGAGGCGATTCGGCGCGGCGCTGGCGGTCGGCGTTTTCCTGGCATGGGGAGGGACGACGACGCGCCCCGCCGATGCGCAAACCTTTACCGATGACACGGGAGAACGGCTCACGCTGGAAAAACCCGCCCAACGCCTCGTCAGTCTCGCGCCGCATCTTACGGAAATGCTCTATGCCGCGGGCGCGGGCGAGACGCTGATTGGCGCGGCGGAATTCAGCGACTACCCGGAAGAGGCGCAACGACTGCCGCGCGTGGGCGGCTATGACCGGCTGGATCTGGAACGCATCGTTCGCCTGCGGCCTGATCTCGTCCTCGCCTGGCAAAGCGGCAACGCGCCGACGCAAGTGGATAAATTGCGCGCGCTGGGACTGCGGGTTTTCGTGACGGAGGCAAGGACGCTGGAAGACATTGCCCGTCTGCTCAAGACCTTCGGCGCGCTGACGGGGCGCCCGGCCAGCGCGACCGTCGCCGCCGACGCCTATCGGCAAAAGCTGGCCGCCCTGCGCGCGCGTTACGGTCGGCAGGCCCCCGTCACGGTTTTTTACCAGCTTTGGCCCGCGCCGCTCATGACCATCGGCAAAGCGCAGATCATCACCCAGGTCATCGCCTTGTGCGGCGGCGTCAATATCTACGGGGATTTGCGCTCGCTGGCGCCCGTGGTGAGCCTGGAATCCGTGCTAATCGCCAATCCTGAAGTCATCATCGCTGCGGGCATGGCCGAGGCGCGTCCGGAATGGCTGGACGACTGGCGGCGCTGGCCCCGTCTACAGGCCGTGCGGCGCGGCAATCTCTTCCACCTGCATCCCGACCTGATCCAGCGCCAAACGCCCCGCCTGCTGGACGGCGCGGAAATTTTATGTCGCCAGCTCGAACGCGCGCGCCGCGAGATGAGCCTTGTTTCCGCCAACCTCATTTCAGCCCCCTGCCCAGCAGATATTGTTCGGCGCTGCGGTCGCGGGAAGCCCTGGGTTTTCGGACAACGACGCTGATGAAGTGTTCGCGCATGGTTTTGACGAAGCGATCATAATCGCCGCCCTGAAACACCTTGACCAGGAACGCGCCTTCCGGGCGCAGATGCCCGATGGCGAATTCCAGCGCCAGTTCGGCCAGCGCCATGCCGCGCGCCTGATCGACCAGAGACACGCCGGAGAGGTTGGGCGCCATATCGGAGAGCGTCAGATGCGGTCTTTCTCCGGCCAGCATCTCTTTTAGCCGCCGCAATGCCGCGTCTTCCCGAAAATCGCCCTGGATGAATTCCACGCCGCGCAAATCCTCCATGGCCAACAGGTCAAGGGCGAGCACCCGTCCCTTCGGCCCCACCCGGCGCGCCGCCGCCTGCGACCAGCCGCCGGGCGCGGCGCCCAGATCGACCACCACGTCGCCGGGATGCAGCAATTTATCCCTATCGTCGATCTCCATGAGTTTGAAGGCCGCGCGCGAGCGCCAGCCCTCCTTGTGGGCGCGCTGCACGTATGGGTCGTTGACATGCTCCCGCATCCACGCCTTGCTGGTTCTCGTCCTGCTCATCCGTCAAGATACCCGTCTCTCCTCGAAGGGTTGCCATGTTAGCCCTTTCTTCCGAACAATGCCGCCGTCGGCGTGAATTGCTTATGTCTTCGAGACATATAAAGATATAAAACAATTCTTATAAAGCATTGGGCGCCTTGTAGAATCAGGGCATTCTTTTTCTGGTCACGTTCATGACGGTTCCTCACGCCATTCTTTCCCATCTCGACGCCCTGGAAGCCGAGGCGATTCACATCATGCGCGAGGTGGCCGGGCAGTGCGCTCAGCCGACGCTGCTTTTTTCGGGCGGCAAGGATTCCGTCTGTATGCTGCGCGTAGCGGAAAAAGCCTTTCGTCCGGGACGTTTCCCTTTTCCGCTCCTGCACATCGACACGGGACACAACTACCGCGAAGTCGTCGAATTCCGCGACAGGCGCGCCGCCGAGCTTGGCGAACGGCTGATCGTGCGCTCGGTGGAAGATTCCATGCGGCGCGGCTCCGTAGCGCTGAAACACGCGGATGAATCGCGCAACAAGCACCAGTCGGTGACGCTTCTGGAAGCCATCGAGGAATTCGGCTTCGATTGCTGCATCGGCGGCGCGCGGCGCGACGAGGAAAAGGCGCGCGCCAAGGAGCGCATCATGAGCTTTCGCGATGAATTCGGGCAATGGGATCCAAAAAACCAGCGCCCGGAATTATGGGATTTGTATAACGCCCGTGCGCACAAGGGCGAAAATATCCGCGCCTTTCCCATCTCCAACTGGACGGAACTGGATGTCTGGCAATATATCGAGCGTGAAAAACTCGCCCTGCCGAGTATCTACTTCGCCCACACCCGTCCCGCGGTCATCCGGCAAGGGGCCATCGTGCCGGTCAACGTCCCCGCCCCCGGCGGCGAAATCCTGAACCTCCCCAGGACGGATGAAAAAGTCATTGATCTGCGTGTGCGCTTTCGCACCGTCGGCGACATCACCTGCACCGCCCCGGTCGAATCCGACGCCGACACAGTGGCGGAAATCCTGCGGGAAACCGCCGCCGCCACGATCACCGAGCGCGGCGCGACCCGTCTCGACGATCAGACTTCCGAGGCTTCCATGGAACAACGCAAGAAAGAGGGCTATTTCTGATGCCGACCACCCCCTCCCGCCCAGAAGATCACGGTCTCCTGCGCTTTCTCACCTGCGGCAGCGTTGATGACGGCAAGAGCACCCTCATTGGGCGGCTCCTCTACGATACTCGCGCAATTCTGGCGGACGCGCTTTCCGCCATCGAAAAAACCTCGCAGAAACGCGGCATGGATTCAATGGATTTGTCGCTCCTCACCGACGGTCTGCAAGCCGAGCGCGAACAGGGCATCACCATCGACGTGGCCTACCGCTATTTTTCCACCGGCACACGCAAGTACATCATCGCCGACGCGCCCGGTCATGAGCAATATACCCGCAACATGGTGACCGCCGCCTCCACCGCCGACCTCGCCATCATTCTCGTCGACGCCCGCAAGGGTGTGCTGACCCAGACGCGGCGGCACTCCATCCTCGCCCATCTCGTCGGCATTCCGCATCTCATCGTCGCCGTAAACAAAATGGATCTGGCGGGATATTCGCGCGACGTTTTTGAAAACATCATGCGCGACTATCTGGAATTCGCCGCCCGGCGCGGCATCGACGACGTGCATTTCATTCCCCTGTCCGCCCTGAACGGCGACATGGTGGTCAAGCGGGGTAAAAACCTTGACTGGTACAAGGGTCCCGCGCTCATCGAAATTCTGGAAAACGCGCCGCTCGCGCACAGCGAACACGACGAGCCGCTGCGCTTTCCCGTGCAATACGTCTGCCGTCCGCAGGAATCCGCCAACCCCGCGCTGCACGACTATCGCGGCTTCATGGGGCGGGTGGAATCCGGCGCCGTCCAGACGGGCGATGTGGTTGCCGTTCTGCCGTCGGGGTTGAAAACCACCGTCAAGACCGTTCACCTCGGCAGCGACGACATCCGCGCCGCCATTGCCGGGCAATCCGTCACCTTGTTGCTTGCCGATGAAATCGACATTTCACGCGGCGACATGATCGTCGCCCAGAGCGCCGCGCCCGCCGCGCAAAAGCAGATCGAGGCCATTCTGTGCTGGTTTTCGGAAACGCCGCTGGATACCGCCCGCAACTACCTGATCCGCCACACCACTCGCGAAGTCAGGGCGAAACTCGACCGCATCACACATCGGCTGGACGTAAACACACTGGAACGCCTGCCCGCCGAAAAACTTGTCATGAACGACATTGCCCGCGTGAAATTCAAGCTCGCCCAGCCCGTCTTCGCCGACCCTTACGCCCAGAACCGCAGCACCGGCGCTTTTATCGTGATCGACCCCAGCAACAACGACACGGTCGGCGCGGGAATGGCGCTGATCGAATGACGGCAGCCGCATCCAAAGGCAAGCGATTTTTACGCCGGATGGCCTGAAATAAAAACGAAAGAGACAAGCGCGCCCCAAAAGACGGCGCGGAGGCGGCAACATCCGCCGCCGACAGGAGGGGCGCCATGCAGAGCCGCGCCTCCCTGTCCAGACCGGGCTTCCTTCATTTCATGAGCCGGGATTCACAATAGCCCCCCCGAAACCCGAAAGAAACAGCAATTCTTGCGGGATATCCGCGTCCGGCAACGGACTTCTCTTCCGTCCTTTGTCCCGCGCCACTATTGTTCGCGGACAAGACTCCGGGCGACAGGCCATTGACGGCGGCTAATGGGGAGTTTGTCGGGGATTTGGCGGAAGAGGGCGTAGCCATAGGCGTCGTCGTCTTCACGCGCGCGTTCGAGACCGGCGATGGCGTGGCGGGCGATGAGAGCGGCGCGGTGCAGGCGGAGGAAAGTTTCGGGAAATTCCGCTTCCAGTCCGGTGATGGTTTCATCCAGCACGTATTCGCGTTCCGGCGTGCGGGCAATGACGTATTTGAGATCGGCCTTGAAATAGAGCACTTCGGCAAGCGGCACCAGCAACAAGCGGCCACGCTCATGGCAGGTCAGATAGCTGCGTCCGCCGTTGACCTGCTGTTGCAAGGCGGCCAGTTGGCCTCCGGTTTTCCCCCTCTCTTCGCCCGGATGCTGGCGGACTTTTTCCAGCGCCGTCAGCAGGCGCTGGGCGCGCACGGGCTTCAACAGATAGTCGACGGCATTGAGTTCAAACGCCTGCACGGCATGGTTGTCGTAGGCCGTGGTAAAAATGACGGCGGGCGGGTTTTGCAGTTTTTCCAGATGCGCCGCCAGTTCCAGACCGCCCATGCGCGGCATGTGAATGTCGGCCAGCAGCAAATCGGGCGGCTCGGTCGCGGATTGCAGCCACGCCAGCGCCAGAATGCCGTCCCCGGCCTCGCCGATGATGCGGGTGGGGCAGACGCTGGCGATGTCGGACAGCAGTTCTCGCAGACGCAGGCGCGCCAGGTCTTCGTCATCGACAATCAGGAGGCTCAACATGGCGAGGCGGTCAAAAAGGGGAAATCGCGTGTCCGGCAAGGGCATTCGACGCGCACGCGGTAGAGACCGTTCCGAATGCCGTGTTCCAGGCTGGCCTCCATGTCGTAATACAGCGCCAATCGCTGACGGATGTTCTCCAGCGCCATGCGGTTGCCGGGACGGGCTTCCGGGAGAGCGGCGGGTTCGCTCGCGTCTTCCAGGGTATTGATGATTTCCAGACGGAGCCGGTCATCTTTCATATCCATGCTGATCTGAATCTCCCCCGCCTGCGCCGAGGGTTCAATTCCGTGATAAACGGCGTTTTCCAGCAGGGGTTGCAGCATGAGCGGCGGCACGAGGATGTCTTGCGGCAGGACGCCGATGTCCCAGAGCACATGCAGGCGTTCGCCCAGGCGCAGCTTTTCCAGTTCCAGATATTGCCGCCCCAGCGCGATTTCGGCGGAAAGCGGCGTGAGTTCCTGGTTATTTTTCAAGAGCGCGCGAAAAAGGTCGGAGAGGCTTTCCAGCGCATTTTCCGCGCCGCGCGGATCGCTGCGTATCAGGGCAATGATGGTGTTCAGGGCGTTGAAAAAGAAATGCGGGCGAATGCGGGCGTTCAATGCCGCCAGCCGGGCTTCCGCCAGATGGGGCAGGAGCGCCTGGGCGCGCAGTTCGAAATAGTAGAGCATTGACGCGGCACAGAGAACGGCAAGCAGGACGGCGCGCCATATCGATCCATCCTGCGTCAGTCCGAGGAAGCGCCAGCTATCCTGCAAAAAAGCGGCGCTGGCGGCAACCGCCAGCAGCACGATGCCTTGTCCCAGACGGAACGGGCAGCGCCAGAGCGCGTCGCGCACCAACGCCAGAAAGATAAGATTGGCCAGAAGCAGCGGCTCCACCCAGGCGGCATTTCCCATGAAAACCGTCAGCCAGCCCGCCAGGGCGCGCGCCTCGACCAGCGACGCGCCCAGCGCCAGCAGGTTGGCGCCGATGAGCGCGCGCCAGAGTATGCCCTGATTGCGCCAGTCCGGCAGAAGGCGGCGCGTGTTTTGCCGTATACTTCCCACCCTCGTCTTCTCCTTTTTCCTGTTTTCAGCCAGCATGAATTCCATTCCAGCTTCACAATATACATGGGCGGGGCGTTTTTCTGAACCCGCTTCCGATCTGGTCAAGCGTTATACCGCGTCTGTCGCCTTCGATCAGCGCCTGTGGCGTCACGACATGCGCGGATCGCTGGCGCACGCCAGAATGCTCGCCCGTCAGGGCATCATCAGCGCCCAGGATTTGACGGACATCGAACGCGGCATGAGCATTATCCAACTGGAAATCGAAAATGGACAATTCCAGTGGTCGATTGATCTGGAAGACGTGCATTTCAATCTCGAAAAGCGCCTGACCACTCTGGTCGGCGACGCGGGCAAGCGCCTGCATGCCGGGCGCTCACGCAATGATCAGATCGCCACGGACATCCGCCTGTATCTGCGCGACGGCATCGACAACATCACGTGTCTGCTGAGCGCCTTGCAAAACGCGCTGCTCGCGCTGGCCGAACGCGAAGCCGCCACGCCCATGCCGGGCTTCACGCATTTGCAAGTCGCGCAGCCGGTTACTTTCGGGCATCACCTGCTGGCCTACTTCGAGATGTTCCTGCGCGATGGCGAGCGTTTCATCGACTGCCGACGGCGCGTCAATCGCCTGCCGCTGGGCGCGGCGGCGCTGGCGGGGACGACATATCCGATAGACCGCGCTTCCGTCGCCGCCGAACTGGGGTTCGAGGCAGTGTGCGAAAATTCGCTTGACGCCGTCTCCGACCGCGACTTCGCCATCGAATTCTGCGCCGCCTGCTCCCTTTTCATGACCCACATCTCCCGGCTTTCCGAGGAACTGGTGTTGTGGATGAATCCGCGCGTCGGCTTCGTCTGTCTGTCTGACCGCTTCTGCACCGGCTCCTCGATCATGCCGCAGAAAAAGAACCCGGATGTGCCGGAGTTGGCGCGCGGCAAGACGGGGCGTGTGCACGGCGATCTGGTGGCGCTCTTGACCCTGATGAAAGCCCAGCCTCTTGCCTACAACAAGGATAATCAGGAAGACAAGGAACCGCTGTTCGACGCGCTCGACACCGTAACCGACACGCTGCGGATTTTTGCCGACATGCTGGCCGAAGGCGTGCAGGCGCGCGCCGACGCCATGCGCGACGCCCTGCAACAGGGCTTTTCCACGGCAACCGATCTGGCAGACTATCTGGCGAAAAAAGGCGTGCCTTTCCGCGACGCCCACGCCATCGTCGGCGGGATAGTCAAGGCGGCGGAGCAAAAGGGCGTCGCCCTGCCGGAAATGGAACTTGCCGAACTGCAAGCCTTTTCACCGCTCGTGGAAGCCGATGTCTTCGCCGTATTGACGGTGGAAGGATCGCTTGCCGCCCGCGACCACATTGGCGGCGCCGCGCCGGAACAGGTGCGCGCCGCCATTTCGCGCGCGCGGCAAAGGTTGGAAGCCTTGCTCGCGCCTGTCCGGTAATTCCTCCTCCATGCCCTTCTCTGTCTTGCTGCGCCCCTTTCTCACCCGCAAGATGCTGGTGTGCGTCCTGACGGGCTTTTCGTCCGGACTGCCGCTTTTCCTGCTGCTGCAATTGATGCCGGTCTGGCTGAGAAGCGCCGGGCTGGACATCAAAACCATCGGCATCATGACCCTGGTGCAGTTTCCCTTTACCTGGAAATTTCTCTGGGCGCCGCTCCTGGATCGCTACGCGCCGCCATTGGGATTGCGGCGCGGCTGGATGCTGATTACCCAGATTTGCCTCTTCATCGCCATCGGCTTGCTGGGCGGCCTCGACCCCCTGCGCGACCTCCGGCTCATCACCCTCTTGGCCAGCGCGCTGGCTTTCTGCGCGGCCACCCAGGACATCGCCATCGACGCCTTTCGCCGCGAAATGCTGGCGGACGACGAAATGGACATGGGCAACTCCGTGCATGTCAGCGCCTACCGGGCGGCGGGTCTGGCGCCGGGTTCGCTTTCCCTGATCCTGGCGGATCATCTGCCCTGGGCGCAGGTTTTCTGGATCACCGCGCTCTTCATGCTGCCCGGCATGATCATGGCGATCCTGGTCCGGGAACCCGCCGCGAAAACGCCCCCGAAAAATCTGCGCGACGCCTGTGTGCTGCCGTTTCGGGAATTCATGCGGCGTCTGGGCTGGCGGCGCGCGCTGACGGTGTTTGCCTTTCTCGTGCTCTACAAGCTGGGGGATTCGTTCGCCACGGCCCTGTCCAGCGTTTTTTACCTGGAAATGGGCTTCAGCAAGACGCATATCGGCGCGATCGCCAAACACGCGGCGCTCTGGCCGACCATCCTCGGCGCCATGCTGGGAGGAGCGATCATGGTCAGAATCGGCGTCAACCGCGCCTTGTGGGTTTTCGGCGTCGTACAGCTGGCGACCATCCTGGGTTTTGCCTGGCTGGCGGACATCGGCCCACAGACGGAAATCCAGACGTTCCATCTCATCGCGCTGGCCGCCGTCATTTCCGCCGAATATCTGGGCGTGGGATTGGGCACGGCGGCCTTCATCGCCTTCATTGCCCGCAACACGCATCCGGCCTATGCCGCCACTCAGTTCGCCCTGTTCACCAGCCTTGCCTCCATGCCGCGCACCCTGATCAACGCCACGGCTGGCGGCACGGCGGAAATGATCGGCTGGTTCAATTTTTTCCTGCTATGCACCGCCCTGGCCGTGCCGGGCATGTTGCTGCTCTTCAAGGTCGCGCCGTGGTCATCGCCCGCGTCCTCGCGGACGGCGGATTGACGCCGGCGACGGTACCCCGGCGCGTATTCTTCTTGTATTCTTGCCGCCCAGTCTGGCGGCGGCGTCAAGGGCGGATATATGCGGCGCCCCGCTTCAGCGCGTCGATTCCGGCTGCTCCAGACTGAATTCCACGGGCAGCACCACACTGAAGGCGCGACGGCGCAAGGCTTCCGGCATGGGGGCAAGGGCAGCGGCCTGGCGTAACATGCCCACGCCCTGATGATCCAGCAGGGAGCTGCCAGAACCCTGTTGCAGCTCCACCTGCGGAACCTTCATGCCGGGACGCCAAATCAGAAGGACATCTACCCGGCCTTCGTGCCCCAACTCCCGCGCCCGAGCCGGATAACGACGCAGTTTTCTGGCAATTTCGCCAATGGCCATGAAATATGCGGGCATCGCATCCGCCTCGCCCGCCGCCGCATCTCCTGCCGCGCCATCGCCCAACGCCGCCCCTTCCGCCGCAGTCCCGGCGCCCTGTCCTGCTTGTCCTTCACTGCCCGCGACTGTCTGCGACGCTTCGTCCGCGTCCGCGGCCTCATTCGCGTCCGACGCGCCTGCGGGGAACGCCGCAGTATCCGCGCGCGCGGACGGACGTTCCAGTGGCGTCGCGGATGAACGCCGGAGCAAAAGAGGCGGCGCATCCAATGAACGCGGCGGCGGCGGCGCGGCATCCGGCGTCAACGTGGCAGGCGCGGACGGCATGGACGCGACGGCAGATGGGGCGGGCAAACCGCGGAAACTGACCGCCAGACCTTCGCGCGAACGGGCGTCATCGTAGCGCGGCGGCGGCAAGCGGGCGACGCTCAGCAGCAGGATGTGCGCCAGAATGGAACAGAGCAGCGCCTGCGCCAAGCGAACGTCTTTATGATCCTTCATGCGGCGTCAGCATTCGTTCGCGCGGACAGCGACATTCTTCGTTCGCGCCGCGCTCTTCG
>JAITJU010000126.1 GCA_031278735.1 Zoogloeaceae bacterium | reverse complement strand
CGGGCGCGAACAGGCCGTCCCAGAGTGTGAAGTCCGGTTCCGTGAAACCCAATTCGAGACTGCTGGGCACATCGGGTATCTCCGGCAGACGTTCCTTGCCGATGGCCAGGAGCGGCAGGAGCCTTCCTTCCTTGTACGCGCCCAGCGCGACGCCCAGATTCGCCGTGCCAATCTGGATATGCCCTGCAATCAGGTCGGCAACCTGCGGCGCGCTGCCCTTGTAAGGCACTTTGATGAGATTGAGCTTGTAATGTCGCGCCAGCTGTTCGACGGAAAGCTCGGAAACCGCGCCATTGCCGGTGACGCCAAAGGCCAGCGGCGGCTTGCTGGCGTCGCGCGCCCGCGCCAGCAATTCATCAAACGTCCGGACGCCGATGGAAGGATGCGCCCAGAGCACGTAGATCGTTTCCACCGTAAGTCCCACGGGCGTAACATCCTTGACCGGATCGAAATTCACCGGTTCCGGCGAGGAGACGACATTGCCCACCAGCGCGGTCGTATTGGCAAACAGAAGGGTGTAGCCGTCCGTCTTGCCGCGCACGACATGGCGAATGCCAATGGAACCAGTCGCGCCCGGCTTGTTTTCCACGATCACCGGCTGGCCTAGCAGATCGGCCAGCTCATGCGTCAGGGCGCGGGCGTAAATATCCGTCTCGCCGCCCGCAGGCCAGGGAACGACGACGGTAATCTGCCGCGTCGGCCACGCCGCGTCCCCCGCCTGCGCCAGCGCCGCGCCGCCCAGCCAGACACCCAAAAGCGAAACGGCGGCGGCGCCGCCCAGAACGGCAGCCAGACGCCGGACAAAACCGCGTGTTTGTTGTTTTTGCATGAACTTTTTCTCCTCGTGAAATGAAAGCTGGATTCGCGCCGAAGCATAGAGGGAAGATGCGCGGATGCAAACGAATAAAAACGGATAAGCGAATAAGGGGGAAAGAATATGTATTGCAGAAAATCGGCTGTTGCCGCTTTCTGTCCTCTGTGACGCGGCGGCGCGAACTATGCGAGAATAGGAAACGCGCCGCCCATTTCGTTTGCGGCGTCCGGCAATGATCGTCCAAAGGGATTCGACATGACTGAAACATTCTATGAAGTCCTGCGCCGCCAGGGGATTACCCGGCGCAGTTTTCTGAAATTCTGTAGTCTGACCGCCACATCCCTGGGGCTTTCCGCCGCCGCCATGCCGAAAATCGCGCAGGCGCTGGAAACGAAGCCGCGCACGCCCGTCCTGTGGCTGCACGGGCTGGAGTGCACCTGCTGTTCGGAATCCTTCATCCGCTCGGCGCATCCCTTGACCCGCGACGTGGTGCTTTCCATGCTCTCCCTCGACTACGACGACACCCTGATGGCCGCCGCCGGACACCAGGCCGAGGCCATCATCGAGATGGTGAAGGAAAAGTACAGGGGCAATTACCTCGTGGCGGTGGAAGGCAATCCGCCATTGAACAACGACGGCATGTTCTGCATCCAGGGCGGGCGACCTTTCGTGGAAAAACTCAAGGAAACCTGCGCCGACGCCAAGGCGATCATCGCCTGGGGCTCCTGCGCTTCCTACGGCTGCGTGCAGGCGGCGCGCCCCAATCCCACCCGCGCCACGCCAATCGACAAGGTCATCACCGGCAAGCCGATCATCAACGTGCCGGGCTGTCCGCCGATTGCCGAAGTCATGACCGGCGTCGTCACCTACATGCTTACCTTCGACCGCATTCCCGAACTCGATCGCCAAAAACGCCCCAAGATGTTCTACGGGCAGCGCATCCACGATAAATGCTACCGGCGCGGCCATTTCGACGCCGGGCAATTCGTCGAGGCCTGGGACGACGAATCGGCGAAAAAAGGGTTCTGCCTCTACAAGATGGGCTGCAAGGGGCCGAGCACCTACAACGCCTGTTCCTCCATGCGCTGGAACGGCGGCGTCTCCTGGCCGGTGCAGTCCGGGCACGGCTGTCTGGGTTGCTCCGAAGACGGCTTCTGGGACAGGGGGAGTTTCTATGATCACGTGACGGGCATCCACCAGTTCGGCATCGAGGCCGACGCCGACACGATCGGCGGCGCGGTCGCCATCGGCACCGGCGCGGCCATCGCCGCCCATGCGGCCGTCACCGTGCTGAGCCGCATCCGCAGCGGACGGCAAGTGCAGGAAACGGCGGCGGAAACCGCTCCCTGAACGCGCGGAACGATAAAAAAGGAGAAGCAATGAGCGCTTATGAGACGCAAGGATTCAAACTCGACAATTCTGGCCGCCGCGTGGTGGTCGACCCCGTCTGCCGCATCGAGGGGCACATGCGCGTGGAAGTCAATCTGGATAAAAACAACGTCATCCGCAACGCCGTCTCCACCGGCACCATGTGGCGCGGACTGGAAGTCATCCTGAAAGGACGCGATCCGCGCGACGCCTGGGCATTCACCGAACGCATCTGCGGCGTGTGCACCGGCACGCACGCGCTCACTTCCGTGCGCGCGGTGGAGGACGCGCTCGCCATCCAGATTCCCGAAAACGCCCACCTGATCCGCAACATCATGCAGCTGAACCTGTATATCCACGATCATCTGGTGCATTTTTATCACCTGCACGCGTTGGATTGGGTAGACGTGGTTTCCGCCCTGAAGGCCGATCCGCAAAAGACTTCCGCGCTGGCGCAAAGCATTTCCGCCTGGCCGCTTTCCTCGCCCGGTTATTTCCGCGACGTGCGGGGACGCCTGCAAAAATTCGTGGAAAGCGGTCAGCTTGGCCCTTTCTCGAACGCCTATTGGGGCAACCCGGCCTACCGGCTGCCGCCGGAAGCCAATCTCATGGCGGTCACGCATTATCTGGAAGCCCTTGATTTTCAGAAGGAAATCGTCAAGATCCACGCCATTTTCGGGGGCAAGAACCCGCATCCCAACTGGCTGGTGGGTGGTGTGCCCTGCGCCATCAACCTAGAGGGCACGGGCGCGGTCGGCGCGGTCAACATGGAGCGCCTGAATTTGGTGAAAAGCGTCATTGAACAGGCCGGCGCCTTCATCGAACAGGTCTATATCCCCGACCTCCTCGCCATCGCCTCGTTCTACAAGGATTGGCTCTACGGCGGCGGCATCGCCAGCCAGGCGCTGCTGGCCTACGGCGACATTCCAGACCGCGCCAATGATTATTCCGCCGACAACCTGCTGCTGCCGCGCGGCGCGATCATAGATGGCGATCTTTCCACGATCCACGCGGTGGACCTGAAGGACCCGGAGCAGATACAGGAATTCGTCACCCACTCCTGGTACAAATATCCGGACGAATCGAAGGGACTGCATCCCTTCGACGGCGTCACCGAACCCCATTTCGCGCTCGGCGAGAATACCGTCGGCGAAAAAACCCGCGTGGAATCCTTCGATGAAAGCGGCAAGTATTCCTGGATCAAGGCGCCGCGCTGGCGCGGACGCGCGATGGAAGTCGGCTGCCTGTCGCGCATGGCGCTCGCCTACCTGCAACCCCAGCGTTATCCCTTCGTCAAGGAAGCCATAGACGGCGTGCTGAAACAACTCGATCTGCCGTTCGCCGCGCTTTTCTCCACCCTGGGACGCACCGCCGCGCGCGGCATCGAGACGCTGTATTGCGTGAAACTGCAACAACAGATGTTCGCCCGCCTGATGGACAACCTGAAAGCGGGTGACCGCAACACCGCCAACACGGAGCGTTGGGAACCCGCGACCTGGCCTGCCGAAGCGCGGGGCGCGGGTTTCACGGAAGCGCCGCGCGGCGCGTTGGGTCACTGGATCCGTATCCAGAACGGCAAGATCGACAACTACCAGTGCGTCGTGCCGACCACCTGGAACGGTTCCCCGCGCGATCCCAAGGGACAGATCGGCGCGTTCGAGGCCAGCCTCCTCGATACGCCGCTCGCCAAAGCCGACGAACCGCTGGAAATTCTGCGCACACTGCATTCCTTCGACCCTTGCCTTGCCTGCTCAACGCACGTGATGGGTCCCGGCGGGCAGGAAATGAGCGCGGTCAGGGTGCGCTGACGCGCGTTTCTTTCTGGAAGGAAAAAATCATGCTCTCCCAGCACGATATACAGGAAGCCGAACAAAGCGGCCATCAGGTCTATTCCGTCTACGTCTTCGAGGCGCCGCTCAGGGCCTGGCACTGGGTGAACGCGCTGCTCATGGTCATCCTCGCCGTCAGCGGCTACCTGATTGGCAAGCCGCTCCCGACCCTGACCGGGGAAGCCGCCGACCATTACATGATGGGCTATGTCCGCTTCGTGCATTTCATCGCCGCCTACCTGTTCGCCGCCGGTCTCGTCGCCCGCCTGTACTGGGCTTTCGTCGGCAACCGCCACGCCCGGCAGATATTCCTGCTCCCTTTCGCCGACAAGACGTGGTGGCGCGAAGTGCTGTTCGAGCTGCGCTGGTACCTGTTTCTGGAAAGCACGCCAAAGAAGTATCTGGGGCACAACCCGATGGCGCTCCTGATGATGTTCTTCTTCTTCACCGTGCTTGCCTTCGGCATGACGCTCACGGGCTTTGGTCTTTACGTCGAATTTACCGGCGCGGGCGGCGTCGGCGATTTTCTCTTCGGCTGGGTCGTGCCGCTCCTGGGCGGCTCGCAGCAAACCCACATGTGGCATCGCCTGGGCATGTGGTTCATGATGAGCTTTGCCGTCCTGCACGTCTATGCCGCCATCCGGGAAGAAGTGCTCTCCAAGCACTCGCTGATCTCCACCATGATTTCAGGCTGGCGGATGTTCAAGGATTGACGCGGGCAGTCCCAAAAAGGCCGTCCGAGGATAGGTAAGCCGCTTACGCGCAAACCGATGAATTCGGTTGTGCGCCCCTTCTCGTCCGCGCCGAACGCGCCCGCCTTTGGGTAATCCGCAAGCGGTTCCCGTCCCTTTGTCTTCTGATCCCGGATGCCCAATCCCGGATCGATGGATATTTGCAGCGCGCAAGGGGTTTGTGCTGATGAATTGCAGCGCGGTCGAATGTGTTTCTGTCTTCATTCTTGGCTATAAAATTATTATTATTCAATGACTTACGGAGTTATTTCCGGTTTGGCACACACTTTGCTTTGAAGCCTTGCGAAACATCGATACGCGGAGACGCCGCCCTTGTGGCCGTGCTCCTTGCCGAATCCAGATTTGAACAAGGAACAAAGCATGAATGACGCAAAGCGGTGGCACGAGCTGGCTGCTGTTCTCAAACCCGAAACCCGTCTGTTCATCGACGGCAAATTTGTCGACGCGGTGGACGGACAGCGTTTTGCCACGCTGAACCCGGTCAATGGCGAGATGATCGCCGAGGTGGCGCGCGGCGGCGCGAAGGATGTCGATCTGGCGGTAAAGGCCGCCCGCCGCGCTTTCAGGAGCGGCGTATGGTCGCGCATGGCGCCGCGTGATCGTATGGACATCCTGTACAAAATCGCCCGTCTGATCGAGGCGTACGCGGATGAATTCGCCCTGCTCGATTGCCTGGACATGGGTAAATCCATTTCCGAACTGGTAAATGGCGACGTGCCTTTTTCGGCGCTGACTTTCCAGTTCTTCGGCGAGGCCATCGACAAGGTGGAAGGCGTTGTCACCAGCACGGCCAG
>JAITJU010000083.1 GCA_031278735.1 Zoogloeaceae bacterium | reverse complement strand
AAGATCGGCTTTACCGGCGTTGAAGACCTGGGCAACGGCCTCAAGGCGCTGTTCGTGCTGGAAGCGGGCTTCCACGCCGACGACGGCAAAATCGACGATCAACTGTTCAGCGAACAGGCTTTCCTGGGCTTGACCGGCGGCTTCGGCACCGCGATTGCCGGTCGTCTGGTCGCGCCGCGGCACGGCTTCCTCGCCGCCATCGACCCCTTTGGCGCGGGCACCGTTGGTCAATACCGCAACGTGTATAACGATGTGGATTACTTCGACACAGGCCTCCTCCTTGCCGATGTGGATCGCGTCGATAACGCCGTCGCCTATGTGTCGCCCTCTTTTGGCGGCTTCAACATTACCGCCGCCTACGCCACGCAAGCGATTGGCCAGGAAGGCGTGAACTTCGTCAATCCTTTGCTCAACAGCGTCGACAATGAAAACGACGCCAAGGTGTTCACCGTCCTGCCGCGCTACACCAACGGCCCGCTGGATGTCGGCGTTGCCTATCAGCGCATCAAGGTGAAAGAAGTTCTCACGGGTACCGACGACTCGGACGTCAAGGTTGACCAATGGACGGTCGGCGGCACCTATGACTTCAAGGTAGTGAAGCTGGGCGCCTACTATGATCGTTACAAGGCGGAGCTTGGCCTGGTCGACAATGACGAAGAGCTGAAGACCTGGCTCGTCGGCGTGACGGTGCCCTTCGGCAAGCACGCCATCCAGGCGTCCTACAGCCAGTCCAAGTTCGACGACGCGTCGAACGACGGCACCGGCAAGGCGAAGCAATGGGCGCTGGGCTACACCTACGCCCTTTCCAAGCGCACCAATTTCTATGCCGCCTATTCGGACATCAGCAATGACAACGAAAAAGGCAACAAGGCCAACAAGGTGCAGCGCGGCGCGACCGTGGGCGATGCCTCCAACGAAGGGGACACCTACCAGAACGGTCTCCAGTTCGGCCTGAAGCACACGTTCTAATCCTCCCCGGATTAAAACCCCGCCGACAAAACGGAGACCTTCGCGGTCTCCGTTTTTTTGTCCTCCGCTCAGAAAACGCCGCCATCGCGCAACGCGAAAGCGCCCGGCAACCGATCTGCCCTCAGTCCTCAGTCCTCAGTCCTCAGTCCTCAGCAGCCGCCCAAGGAAGGACGGCGGCCAATCAATGGCGTCGAGCAGGTTCTTGATCGACAGGCCCAGTTCGGTGTCGCCCTCGATGCTCAGTTGGCGCTTGAAAAACAGGGTGTCCGGGTCGTCCTGGCGGGTGAGCAGGCGCAAATAGGCATGGAGTTCGCCGCGAAAGGTCACGTCCGGGGGGGCGTCCGTCTTGCGCCAGATGGGCTGGAAATGGCCGTCGCGGCAGGTGAACAGCGCCTCCGCGCCGCCATCTTCCACCAGCACGCGAAAAGTGCGATCCGCGCAAAGCAGGAGCGTGTCCTCCGGCAAAATCCTCAGGCGCACGGCGCCGTTCAGGGCCAGGCAAAGCGACAGGGCGTGCGGCCACTGGGGCAGGCGGCGGCTGACTTGCCGCACAATGCCCGGCAGGTGGAATTCCGGAATGCCCGGCAAGGAAGAAAGGAGCGACATGGCAAAACTCCGGCAACAAAAAGTCTCATTCTAGCCCCTGCGGACGCCGACAGAAACCGGATGAGAAGCCAGGGTTCGTCATGCCGCGGGCGCGATTGCCGTCCGCAGGGGAAGTTTTCGGGAAAGCGCGCGCGCGGCGGCCCTGTCGGGACACTCGGCGAAGAGCGTGGAACCGGAGCCGCTCATGCGGGCGCCGGGCGCGTGTCGGCGCAGCAGGGCGAGTTGCGCGTCGATTTGCGGATAGAGGGCGCAAACGACAGGCTCCAGATCATTGTGACCACAACCGGGACGCCAGTCGACGGGCGACATGCCGGGCGTGTCGCGGCGCAGATCGGGATGGGCGAAAATGCGGGCGGTGGGGACGGCGACCGGCGGGAAAACGAGCAGATAACAGGCGTCCGGCAGGCGCATGGGCGTGAGCCGCTCGCCGACGCCCTCCGCGAAGGCGTTTTGGCCAAAGACGAAAACGGGAACGTCCGCGCCCAGTTGCAGCGCTATTTCCTGGAGACGATGACGGGGCAAATGCAGCCGCCAGAGATGATTCAGCGCGACGAGGGTGGTCGCCGCGTCGGAACTGCCGCCGCCCAGACCGCCGCCCATCGGAATGCGCTTTTTCAGCGTGATGTGCGCGCCCATCCCGCAGCCGCTTTCACGCTGCAACAGCCGGGCGGCGCGCGCGCAGAGGTCGTGTTCCGGCAAGACGCCGGGCAGCGGACGCGCAAGCGTGATTTGCGCGTCCGCGCGGGGAGAAAATCGCAGGCTGTCGCCGTAATCCAGAAAACGGAACAGGGTTTGCAGCAGGTGGAAGCCGTCGGCGCGCCGTCCAACGACGTGCAGAAAAAGATTGAGCTTGGCGGGCGCAGGCCAGACGCTTCGCCAGTCGCGCCGACCGATGTCCTTGTCTCGCGGCATCGCCTGTCAGGACGCGCCTTGCGGCGCGGCGGCGGGTTCGGTCGCCTCCGGGCGCCCCGCTTCCCGCGCTTCCCAGTGTTCAAAGGCAAGGCGCAGCTTCAGAACGCTCTCCAGACTGGCGTCGAAACGATTGGGTCTGGCCGCGGGCGCGTCGTCCGCATAGCGCCAGGCCAGCAGCCAGCCGGATTCGCGCGCGCGCGCGGGACGCCCGGCGGCGTCGGTTTCAACCAGCGCGCCAGGATTGGGACAGGCGCCGACCCAGGCGGGAAGCTCGGCAAGCGGCAGGCGCGCGCCCAGGGTTTCCTCCAGCAGGGATTCCAGATCGTCATGGCTTTCTTCCGCGCCGTCCGCCAATTGCAGGAAAAAGGGACCGGCGCGGGGACGACGCAGGGCGGCAAGATTGCGCCCGAACGGGTCGGCGATGAAAAGCCTATCGCCCTCGTCGTCGCGCCGCCACGTGAGACGCCCGGAAAACTGGCGCGGCGTTTTTTCATCGGGGCGATTGGCAAAGGTGAGAACGAAACGGGCGGCAAAGGCAAACATCTCCCCCTCCCGGCAATTCGCGCCCGCGGGGCGGGAAGGAACGCCGCCCGCGCCGTGTTGCGCGGCGGGCATGACGCAAGCGCCCAACAGACCGACCGCAATCAATTGCCAGAACAGGCTCCAGAATCTCATGGCATGAATTTTTTCAGGGTGTCTTTCAGCGTGCTGTTGTCCGGCGCTTCGGCGGCGGCTTTTTGCCAGAGCGCGCGCGCGTCTTCCTGCTTGCCGAGCCGCCAGAGCACTTCGCCCATGTGCGCGGCGATTTCCGGGTCGTCCTTGATGTTGTAAGCCGCTTCCAGCGTCATCAACGCCTGCTGGTATTGCCCCTGGCGATACAGCACCCAGCCCAGGCTATCCATGATGTAGGGGTCCTGCGGCGCGAGGGCGCTGGCCTTCTGAATCAGGGCGTAGGCTTCGGAAAGCCGCAGATTGCGGTCGGCAAGGGAATAGCCAAGGGCATTGTAGGCGTGGGCGTTGTCCGGCTGAAG
>JAITJU010000233.1 GCA_031278735.1 Zoogloeaceae bacterium | reverse complement strand
GACTATGCTTCGGAAACGGCCAAGCTGTCACGGGCACAGATTTTGCAACAAGCGGGCACGGCCATGCTGGCGCAGGCCAACACCTTGCCGCAGACGGTGCTTACGTTATTGCAATGACGCGCAATGGACGCCGCCTCTCTTCGCGGGGAGGCGGTCTGGCGGAAACAGGAGGCGAAAACGGCGGATCGCGCACAGTCAACAAGTGGGGTTTCCCGCATGAACGGCTCGCCCTGTCGCCTGTTTCTGCCTGTCGCCTCTTGCCGCAACGAGTCAAGGGAGGAGGTTCATCATGGATATCACCAACGTAAGCGGCGCGGCGCCGGTAACGCCGCTCGCCAACGCGGCGCCGCAAGGCCGCGCGCCCGCCGCGCCCGTCAGTCGAGAGACCCTGGCCGAGAGCGCGGGCGGCAATGCCGACGGCGCCCGGCGTCCGCAATCCGCGGAGGCCGCGCCTGTTGTCGCCAAGGAAGAGGCCGCCCGCGCCGACTGGGCGCGCGCGGAGCCAGGGTCAGGCAATGTCTTCGCCGCGCGCCGAACGGCGCCAGAGTCTGCGAAACGGCAGGCAAACGAAGAAGAAGCGGAACGGGAACCCGGCCAGCAGGAAGCGAGTTTGCGGCAAAAATTGCAGGAAGGCGCCAAGGAATTGCGCGAATTCGTCAAACCCTACAATACTTCGCTGGCCTTTTCCGTCGACGAGGAAAGCGGCGATTTGGTGCTCAAGGTAACCGACAACGAAACCGGCGACGTGATTCGCCAGATTCCTTCCGAAGACGCCCTGAAGCTCGCCCAGGCGCTGGACGCCCTCAAGGGGCTGTTCATCCGGCAAGAGGCGTAACATAATTCTGGAAACCAAAGGAGAATCATCATGGCAACTTTTTCCGCTTTAGGCATTGGTTCCGGCCTCGATCTGTCCACGCTGCTCGAAGGGCTGATGGGGGTGGAGCGCAAGCCGCTGACGGCCATGCAGAATCAGGTTACGTCCTATAACACCAAGATTTCCGCTCTGGGAACGTTGAGCGACAAGCTGGGCGCCCTGCAAACGGCGGCGCAGGCGCTAAAGCCCGCCACGCTGCAATCGGCTTCGGAAAAATTCGCCAGCTATTCCGGCAGTCTGGCCGACGACACGGTCGGCAAGGTAAGCGTGGGGGCGGGCGCCGCGGCGGGAAGTTATACGCTGAAAGTGACAAGCCTGGCGGCCGGACAGAAAGATATCTCGAACGTGGCGACAGGCGGCAAGCTGGAAACGGGCACGTTCGAGATTTCATTCGGAACCGGGAACGAGCGCAATGTCAGCATCGGCACCAGCGCCGGGGAAACCCTGGAAACCTTGCGCGACACCATCAACAGCCACACCGCCAAAAGCGGCGTGACCGCCAGCATCATCAACGGCGCGGACGGAAAAAGACTGGTGCTCAACGGCGCGGAGGGGACGGATAACGCCTTCACCGCAGGCGGCGGCGGCGTGGTTTTCAACGGAGATTTTGCGACAGTGGCGGCCAGCAACGCCGAAATCGAACTGGATGGCGTCAAGATTACCAGTCAGTCCAACAAGATTGCGGATGTCCTGTCGGGCGTGACGCTGGATCTCGCCGCGGATTCCAAGGACAAATCGACCACGCTCACCATCACCAGAAATACCGAGAGCAAGCTGAAATCCTCGCTGGAAGCCTTTGTCAAGGCCTATAACAACGCGACCAGCAGCATAGCGAGCCTGGGCGCTTACAATGCCGAAACCAAGGTGGCGGGCGACTTGCAGGGCAACAGCATTTTGCGCAACGCGCAAAATACCTTGCGAAGCCTGGTGTTCAACACGAACGGCGGCGATTTGAAGCTTTCCGGCAGCAACGACGCGCTGACGCTTTCCAGCATCGGCGTTTCTATCGGCAAGGACGGCGCCCTGGCGCTGGACGCGGAGAAACTGGCGGCGGCAGTCGCCAAGGATCCCGACGTGATTGCCAATTTCGCCGCCAAGGTCGGCGCGGCCTTCGACAAGGAAATCGAATACTTCACCGGCACGATGGGCAGCATCCAGATCAGCAAGGATAGTCTGAACTCCAGTATTCGCGATCTCGAAGAACGCCAGGAAGCCTTGACGTCACGGCTGCAAAAAGTGGAGGAACGCTACCGCGCCCAGTTCTCCGCGCTGGACGTGCTGCTCTCCAGCCTGAACACGACGAGTTCCTATCTGACGCAGACGCTGGCCTCGCTGCCTTCGTCATCGTCCTCCTCCTCCAAGAATTGAAACATGGCCTGAAGAGCGTATATATGTTCGGCAATCGTCAAAACCCGATCGGCGCCTATGCCGTGCTGGCGCGTGAATCGGATGTTCGCGCCGCCAGCCCGCACCGGCTGGTGGTGTTGCTTTTCGAGGGCGCGGCCAGCGCGATTGCCGTTGCCCGAGTCCATGCCGGCGAGGGGCGTTTTGCCGAGCGCGGCGCGAATATCTCCAAGGCCATCGACATTATCGCCAACGGGCTGAAAGCCAGCCTGGACGTGCAGGCCGGCGGCGAATTGGCGGAGCGTCTGTCCGCGCTTTACGACTACATGGTGTCAAGACTCCTATGGGCCAACATGAAAAACGACGTGCCAGCCTTGGACGAAGTGCAATCCCTTCTGGGAGAAATCCACGACGCCTGGCGGCAAATCGACCCCGACAAGCAGCAGGGCGGTTGAGCGATCCCATGTCCAGCAAAACGCCCTACCAGAACCTGGCTCTGGTAATGCGTGAAATCGCCCGGCTTGCCGAAGCCGGAGAATGGGGAAAAGCCGCGCAGACCGCCGTGCAGCTGAACGCGCAAATCCAGTCTGGCTATTTGCCGCCCGCGCAGGAAGCCGACCGCGCCGCCATCGAGGAAAGCGTCGCGCGTCTGGCTGCCGTTGCCGAGCGTGCCGAGCCTTTGCGCCAGGATATCGCCGTCTTGCTCAAGGCCTTCGGCGGGGGCGGTGGTAAAACGGAGCCTGCCGCGTAACGGCGCTGGAGCCGGGCAATGATTCCCGCCGACACGCTGACCCGCCTCAAACTCACCGACGCGCTGCTTACCCAGCCCGCGCAGAGCGGACAAAAACTCTCCGACGCCCTGCGCGAGTTCGCGCCCGGCCAACGGCTCACGGCCATCATCCAGACGCTCTTGCCCAACGGCCTCTACCGCGCCAGCGTCGCTCAGCGCGACGTTACCCTGTCCCTGCCTTTCGCCGCCAACGCGGGTGAGGCGCTGGAACTGGAAGTGGTGGAACAAAACGGCAAGCTCACCCTGGCGGCGGCAACCAACCGGGAGGCGGGCGCGGCGGCGGAGGGGGAGGGCAAAAACGCTTCCGTCGCCACCCGGCTCACTGTCGCGGGGCGTCTGATCAGCGAATTATTGGGCGCGCTCGACAAGGAGGGCGGCAAACGCCCGCAACCCGCGCCCCTGAATAATGCCCAACCCGTCGTCAACCGGTTTCCCGACCGCGCCGCCGATCTCGCGCCCGCGCTGAAGGCGGCGCTTGTCAAAAGCGGCATGTTCTATGAGGCGCATCAGGCGCAATGGGCTGCGGGCAAGGCGTCCCTGAGCGCGTTGCTGACGGAGCCGCAGGGACGTTTTTCCCCGGTCGCGCATACGCTTGCCAACAGCCCGCCGGGAGGTTCTTCCGGCGCCGCGGGCGCGCCAACCCAGACCACCGGCGCCGCAACGCCAACCCAGACTACGGGCGCGACGCCAACCCAGGGCGTCGGCGCGTCGCCAGCGCAAACCGCGGGCGCGTCGCCGACCGCTCCGGGAATGCAGGCCAATATCGGATCGGGCGCGTCGCAGCAGGGCGCCGCCGCCGCGCCCCAAGCGAGCGCGGCGGCGGTAGGCGTCGCGCAGGCGCGCGTTGTCGGCGAATCCGTCCAACGCGTCAGCCTAGGGCAGGTCATCACCCCCGA
>JAITJU010000192.1 GCA_031278735.1 Zoogloeaceae bacterium | reverse complement strand
CGCCGCGTAGCCGAGCTTCAGCGCGAATTCCGGCGTAATCGGCTCTTCGCCCACTTTTCCGCGCACGCCGTCGGTGCCGAAATATTTTCGTTGCATGCGCATCGCGTGTTTCATCCTGTCGCGCCTTGTGCTTGTGATTCGGGAACGTTCATTGCCTTCGCGTCCCGACCAAACCGCAAGAATTTGCTATTGGCATGACGCGCGTTTCCTGGAGAGCCGAGTATAGCAAACCTGTCTGGCGCGGATGTCTTGCGGTTCATCAAGGGCGCGATAAAATTGTGGTTCCCGATCAAACAACCTTCGGCAGGCCGCGGACGATTTTCATGGTTTCCAGGCTGACGGTAATCACGCGCTGGAAAAGCTCCAGCGGGTAGGCGGGGTTTTTCATGGTGTCGATTGCCCAGTCGTTGGCGTCATTCACAATGCCGGAATCCTTGTGGGTGGTCACGGCCTGGCGTTCCATGACCCATTCCAGCGCGGATTTGCCGTTTACGATGTATTCGTAGGCCGCAAGCGGGATGTTCATCATCGTGATGTTGTGGTTGTAGATGACCGTGGTTTTATCGTGTTTTTTGCCATTTTCCCCCTTGGCGAATTTCATTTGTTGCACGCGATAATCCTGCGCGGTGAATTTTTCGCGCGGTTTGGAAAGTTTCAATTCCAGCGGATACGGGGGAACGGATTCGTAGTCCACATGCAATTGCGCCAATTTCCTGCCCGCGTTGGAAAAGGCGCGAAAATCCGCCGCCGATTTCACGGCGGGAATGCGGGGCAATTCCTTGGTCAAATTATCGGCGTAACGCGCCCGGTAATCTTCGGAATGCAAAAGGCCATAGATATAATAGAAAAGGTCTTCCTTCGTGATGGTTTCATCGCCGCATGCCGCCTGAAAATGCCGCAATCCGGCGTCCGTGATGGCGTGGCGGCGCTTTGGCGGATTGGGCGCTTGCGTGGTTTCCAATGTTTCCGCGCTTTTTGTTTCGGCGAACAAATCGCCCTGGTTTTGCGGATTCATTGGCGCTCCTCCGTATCGTAAAGAAACATCGGAAAGCATTGCGCATCCCCGATCAGATGCAGGTCGGGCAGCGTGTCCGTCATCAGAACGGAAAATCCCTTCTTCGGACTGAGAGAAAGGCAGATGACCAGATTCTTGCGCGGATTCAGCGGTAGCGGATGCTGTGCTGTGCTGTGCTGTGCTGTGCTGTGCTGTGCTGTGCTGTGCTGTGCTGATATTATACCGGGATCATCGAAATTGTCAAGATATTTTTCGATATTTTCCGGGTTTTTTTCGTAAATGTATTCTGGGAAACATTGTGCCCCTGCATTCATTGAATTCAAGTCGACAAGAGAATCGCTCATTAAGCATGAATAACTGTGTGCACCCTTTGCGGTCATTGTAATTATTCGATTCTTTATCACGCTGTTCGGGAAGATGCGGGGCATTTGACCTACCCGATGATTGAACATTTCATCATAATAGAGCCACTGTTTTTGAAATGGACGATACATGGAAACCACTAGTGCTTTTTGGCAATATGCCCCTAGTTTGAATCTTCCAGCGTCTTCGACCAGACTACTCGGCCATGCAATTCTGGTTTTATCGGTGTTTACTATATCCATAACCTTCGGACGCCGCTTTTTTTGTTTTCCTGAACAGGCTATTTCATAGCGTTTCATTTCTTCATTATAAAACGCTATAGAGTTTTCCATATTTGTGGAAACAGTTTTACGTGATGAGTTGTATACCCATGCGTCTCGATTTGAATTTATACCAAGAGAGTAGGTATCGAAGATTGTTGTTTTATCCTTGTCTTTTTTATCTCCCAACACAATGAATTCGCCAAAACCGCTATCACGCTGCCGCAGCCAGTCGTGGTGCGCGTCTGGCGCAATCCGCATCCAGCCGTCAGCGGCGGCAATGCCCGCGATACTTTTGAATTCGTCGATCCTCGCCAGCTTTTCCTCGCGGGTGAGATAGTCGCCAATGTCGTGGAACAGGATTTTGCCCTGTTCGCTTGCCTGTGGATTCTTGACCAGCAGATAGATGGCAATCGGCGCGCGACTACCGCCCCCGAAAATCTTGCCCCCTTCCTGACGGCTTCGCTCGCCTGACGTGCGTTGATTCCCCCGCAGATGGAACACATGAATGCTGCAAAATTCTTCCGCCAGGCATTTGCGCAGGCCGTCGGCGGAATTGGAATCCAGCCAGCCGGCGTTGGAAACGAAACCGATCACGCCGCGATCACGGATGCGGTCGGAAGCCCAGCGAATAGCGCGAATGTAGCTGTCCAATAGATTTTTTGTCGACGTTGCCTTGGATGACACCGAATAAGTCTCGGTAATGCGTTTATCCAAATAAGGGTACACGAGATTCTGATTGTTGTCGTTGGCGCTTTTCTGTCCCGCCGAATACGGCGGATTGCCCATGATGACGCGAATATCGAGACCGCGCTGACGCTTCAAACGCGCACTGTTGTTTTCCTGTCCGAGCGTACTCAGATCGTCCTTCTCGCTCGTGGGCAGATTGAAGGTGTCGGTCAGGCAGATGCCCGCAAAGGGCTGGTATTCGCCGCCGACGATGCTGTGATAGACGGCCTCGATATTGATGGCGGCGATGTAATACGCCAGGAGCATGATTTCATTGGCGTGGATTGCGTTCTGGTATTTCCAGGGCAGTTCCTCCGGCGCAATCAGCCCGCTTTGCAGCAGGCGGGTGATGAAAGTGCCGGTGCCAGCGAAGGGGTCGATGATATGGACGTTGCGGCTGCCCAGCGTCTGCCCGAATTCGCTTTGCAGCGCGTCATTGATGGAATGCAGGATGAAGTCGACCACTTCGACCGGCGTGTAGGCGATGCCCAGCCGTTTCGCCATTTTCGGGAAGGCGTTCCTGAAAAATTTGTCGTAGAGTTCGACCACCAGCCTTTGTTTGCCCGCCACGGTTTTGGTGTCTTGCGCGCGGCGTTGCACGCTCTCGTACATGCGCGTGAGCGTCTCGGCTTCCTTTTCCAGATGGTGACGTTCCAGCACCGCGAGCACGCCCTGCATTGCCCTGGAGATTGGGTTCATCTGGATGAAGTTGTAGCCCTCGAACAGCGCCTCGAAAACCGGGCGCGTGATGAGATGCTGCGCCAGCATTTCTACCGCTTCCCCGCGCGTGACGCTTTCGTTGATGTCCGCGCGCAATCCGGCGAGGAAGGCGTCGAAGGCCGCCTGTTCCGCCACGTTGCGCGGATCATCCAGAATCGTTTGCAGACGGGTGATATGCGTTGCGGCAATCCGGGCAATGTCGCTGGCCCATTGTTCCCAATACAGGCGGCTGCCGCATTTTTGCACGACCTTCGCCAGAATCGCCCGCTCGATCTCGCCAAACTCGAAGGCGATTTGTTCCGGTTCCGGCTCCGGCTTCGGTTTTGGCGCGTCGTTGCCCAGCATGTTCGTTTTGCGCGCCTGGTCGCGTTTCTTCCGGCGCTTTTCGTCGTCGGAACCGGGCTTCGTTTTCCTTTTGAGGCCATCCGTGACGGCGATGACTTCCATGCGGTTCTTGTCCTGGCCGTCGAAACGCATCCGGTTGATCATCGCCTCGAAACGGTCGTCGTGCGAGCGCAGCGCCTGCAACACTTCCCACACCACGCGGTAGGTCTTGTTGTCGTTCAGGGCTTCTTCCGGGGCGACGCCGGAGGGAATCACCACGGGCAGGATGACGTAACCCAGCTTCTTGCCGCCGCCGGGCGGCCTCCTCATGACGCGCCCCACCGACTGCACGACATCCACCTGGGAATTTTTCGGGGTGAGGAAGAGCACGGCATCGAGCGCCGGGACATCCACGACCTCGGAAAGGCAGCGGACATTGGAAAGAATGCGGCAGGTATCTTCCGGCGGCTCGGATTTCAGCCAGGCAAGCTTTTCGTTCTTTTCCGTCGCGCCCATGCCGCCGTCGACGTGATGCGCTTCGCAGCGCAGACGGCTGATCGCGTCCACGCTTTCCGGTTCTTCGGCGATGAGTTCGCGGCGGTATTCCTCCACGACCGCCTGAAACTGGGCGGCGATATGTTTGGAGCTGATTTTGCGCGTCCTCGCGCCCTTTTGCAGTTCGATCACCTGCGCAAAAGCAACGGCGCGGCGCATGGGTTTTGGATCCACAACCAGATCGTCCTGCGAATCCATTTTCGAGAGCGCCCGCCAGCAGCCGACGATCTTGGCGGCGTCATTCACATTGATGCTGTTGGCCGCGTCCGCCAGCAGTTTTTGCAGGCTACGGCTGATGTGATCCTCGCTGACCGTGAGCACGATCACCTTGTAATCGCAGAGGATGCCCTTGTGCACGGCTTCGGAAAAGGTGAGCGTGTGCAGCGTCTTGCCAAAATTTTCCTCGTCATCCATCGAATACAGCACGACGCCCCCATCCTCATCCGCCTTTGTTCTGGCTTTCTCGCCATAGACGCGCGGGGTGGCGGTCATGTAAATACGCTTCTTGCCCCGGATGGCGGCGTTGTCATGCACCTTGACGAAGGCGGATTCGTCCTGGCCGTCAAAGGTCGCGCCCGTGGCGCGGTGCGCCTCGTCGCAGACGATCAGGTCGAAATCCGGCAGGCCGTGATTTTGCTGCGCCCGATGGAGGACATCAATGGAATGATAGGTGGAAAAGATCACGCTCAAATGCTCGCCGTCATGACGTGACGCAAAAGCGCGGGACAGCATTTCGGGGCGGGTGGTCGCCGGGTATTGCAGTTCATGGATAAGCAACTCGAAATCGTCGTCACTTGCGCGCTTCTTTCCCACTTCGCTGTCAGAACAAACCGCGTAACTGTGCAGGGGAATGGCCGCTTCCTGCGTCCATTCGGTCAGCGTCTGAGAAAGGAGATTCAAGGACGGGACGAGAAACAACACCGCGCCGCCTCGTCCCGCCTGTCTTTCCGCCAGCCGCAGGGCGGTAAAGGTCTTGCCCGTGCCGCAGGCCATGATGAGCTTGCCCCGGTCGGCGGATTGCAAACCGCGCAGCGCGTCGTTGATCGCTTTTTCCTGATAATCGCGCGGCGTCTTGATATTCCTGAGCCGGACGGTTTCGTTCGATGGAAGATAGCTTGCCCAGTCGATTTTGCTCGCTTCCAGGTCAAAGCTGGAAATCAGGGTGACGGGCGTTTTTTGTCCCGTAAGCGCCTCACGCAAATGAGAGGTTGCTTTTGTTGCTGTCAGAAAGATCAGGCTGCGCGCAAAGTGCTTTTGGCTGGAAAGGGCGATAAAGGTGGAAAAGTCCCCCATCGTCAGCGTGGCGTCATCGCTATAGAATTTGGCCTGAATCGCGTGCAGTTCGCCATCCGCCGTTTCCGCGACCAGATCAATGCCGTGATCCGTTTCGGGATCGGCATTGCCGCGCCGCAGCCATTCCCGCCGCCAGTCCTCCCAGAGCCAGACCTTGCCGCCGTAAAGATCGGCGTAATATGGTTCATGGGTCAGATAGACCCGGACCAGGCGCTCGAAGTAATTGCCTTTTTCCCGTTCGCTTTGGGCGTTGCTTCGCAGGGTTGCGAGCAGATTGCGGAATGCGCTCATTTTTTGGATGTTCCCATGCCTGTTTTTCCCGTAATCTTCATGACGACAGTATTTTCGCGATTTTAACCGGCTTCAAGGCGCTCGTCGCCATCTCGCGCCATCTCGCGCCAAGAGCGCGACAAAGCCAAGCGCCAGCAACAGGACGAAAGTCAGGGCGAGCACGAACACATGCCATCCCCCATGGCGATAAAAAATGCCGGGCAAGAAAGTGCCGAGCGTTCCGCCCGCGTAATAGAAGGAAAGATACAACCCGTTGGTGATGCTTTTGCGCTCGCCCGCCAGCTTGTTGATGTAGCCCGCCGCCAGCGAATGCGTCATGAACATGCCGAGGCAGAAGACGAACATGGAAAGGAACATGACGGTAAACGAGCGGACATGGAATATTTGCAGGCCGACGAGGTAGATCAGCATACCGGCAATCATCGCCCGCGGCTCGCCGCCGAAGAAGCGGATGATCCGGGTCGCGTTGAGCGCCGTGACAATGCCGATGATGTAGCCCGCGTACATGAATCCCGTCTTGCCGCCGCCCGTGCTGGCGTCGATGTTCCTGAGTTCGAAGGGCAGGAAATTGAGCAGTCCCTGGAAAACGAAGAACACGCACAGGATGGCGGCGCAGATGAGCGCGTTGTGACGGACGCGGAGAATGTCCGCGATGTCCCTTCCCGACGGCTTGCCAAAACCGGATTTGCCTTCGCCGCCGATTTTCGTGAGGAAGAAGGACAACCCGACAAGCCCCGCGCCAATCAGCAGGAAAAACAGCCGCCAGCCGAAAAATTCCGCCGAAATGCCGGAAAGGAAACGCCCCAGGAATCCGCCCAGTATCGTGATCGCGACATAATTGCCCAGCGCCCTTTGCATGTCGGCGGCGGAGGCGGAAACGGAAACATAGCTGATGAGCGAAGTCAGCGCCGCGGGGATCAAAAGCCCCTGCGCGGCGCGGATGCCGATCATCACGGCATAGGAATCGCTGAACGCGAAGCCGATTTCCAGCGCGCCAAGGAGGAAGAGCGAGGCGCGCAGCATCCGCTTCAGCGGGAAATGCTCCAGAATGTAGCCGTAGAGAATCGGCGCCGCGCCCAGCGGCAGCATGATGACCGTGGTGAAGATCACGGCCTGGAGATCGCTCAGGGCAAGCTGCTCCTGAAAGAGCGGCTGGATGGGCTGCGCCGCGTAGAGCGTAAACAACGTCAGGACGGCGCATGCGTAGAGGAGGGGCATCGGTTTTTTCATCTATGGAATTTCCCGCCCCCCGTCCGCTCATGATGCCTGCCGCGCATCGGACGGGCGCGTTCGGCGTTCTTGATCGCCGTCCAGACCGCCAGCGCATCGCGGGTGACGCCGACATCATGGACGCGGATGATTTTCGCCCCCTTTTCGGCGGCGATGACCGTGGTCGCCAAGGTTGCCGCCAGACGCTCATCGACCGGCCTGCCGGTGATTTCCCCCAACATGCGCTTGCGGCAGGCGCCTATCAGAAGCGGCAGGCCATCCAGAAAGAGTTCCGGCAGGCGGGCGAAGAGTTCGAGATTGTGTTCCAGATTCTTGCCAAAGCCGAAGCCGGGATCGAGCGCCAGCCGCTCGTCGGCGATGCCCGCCGTCCGGCAGGCGCGGATGCGCTCGGCCAGAAAATCGCGGACTTCGCCCACCACGTCGTCATACGTCGGATTCTGCTGCATATTGCGCGGCTCGCCTTGCATGTGCATGAGGCAGAGGCCGCAATCGCTTTTCATTACGGCTTCCAGCGCGCCGGGGCTTCGCAGGGCGTTGATGTCGTTTACCATGTCCGCGCCCGCGTCCAGCGCCGCCTGCATCACTTCCGGCTTGCAGGTGTCGACGGAAAGCGGCACATTCCAGTCGCGCATGGCTTCGAGCGCGGGAATGAGGCGGTCGAGTTCTTCTTCCAGCGCGGTGGGTTCCGAACCGGGACGGGTGGATTCCGCGCCCAGGTCGAGAATGTCCGCCCCCGCTTCCCGCTGCGCGCGGGCGCGTTCGAGCGAGGCCGCCACGCAATCCCGCCCGCCCGTGAGGACGCCGTCGCCGGAGAAGGAATCGGGCGTGATGTTGACAATGCCCATGATGAGTGGGCGTTCCAGGGAAAGACGGAAGCGGCCGCAGCGGAGAAATCTGGCGGGACGATTCATGGATGCGCCTCATCTTTGTCTGCCGCTTCCAAGGATGGCGTTTCCTCCGGCGGGCGCAGTTGAAACGCGCTGATCATGCGCGCGTATCCGAACCTCACATACATCAGCGGCTGCCTGAGGAGGGTATCGAAGCAAATGGACAGCAGGAATTTTCCCGTTGGTGTAAACAACAAGGCCAGCAGCAACAGCAGAAGACCCAGCGCCGGGATGCCGCCCAGGTATTTGGGCAGGCGTTCCACGAAAAGGAGGTAGAAAACCCAGAGGCTGATCGCCAGCCCCACCGCGAGACACAGGAGACCGAACAGAAACTGGGGCAGGCCCAGCGCAACGCCGAGAAGGCGTCGGCGGCGCGTTTTGCTCGCGCGCAGCGCCGCCCCAAGATCGAAAAGACAGAGGATGACGCAACCGAAGGAAACCATCGGCGTGAGCAGGAGCAAAATGACGAGCGGCATGGAATCCCGGATCCCGGGTCCGTCGGGCGAATTGAGCGCGACGAAGGACGACGCCAGCCAGACCACGACGGCGGCGACGAACTTCAGCGCCAACCGGGCGGAGGAGCGCGAGCCGTTCGCCATCACGCCGCCCCTGCGCCATGCCAGGCGCCGCCAGGCCGTTGCGGGCGCGCATCCCCGGCAATGCGCACGCTGATCGGGATGCGCGGGCGTTCCGGCGAGCGACGCCCGCGACGCAAAAACGGGTTTGCGCACGACATGGTTTATTCCTTTTTTCGCCCGCCGCCCGCCGCCCTTTCGCTTTTCCAGAGCACGTCTTCCCCACCCGCGTCCCGGTTCAGGAAGCGGGCGAGAATGAACAGGAAATCGGAGAGACGATTGATGTAGCGGATCGGCGTCTCGGAAAGCGGCGCATTGTCCGCGAGCGCGACGAGACTGCGTTCGGCGCGGCGGCAAACGGCGCGGGCAAGGTGGGCAAGCGCGGCGGCGCGGCAGCCGCCGGGCAGAATGAATTCCTTCAATGGCGGCAGTTCGGCGTCGAAAAACGCCGCGCGCGCTTCCAGCGTTTCGACGTGGGCGGCGCGGATCAGACGCCGCTCGGCGGGCAGGTCGGGAAAAGAGAGTTCGCCGCCCAGGTTGAAAAGCTGGTGCTGGATGTCGATGAGCGTCGCGCGCGCCTCGGCGGGCAGGTCGGGTTCGGCCAGGAGCAGGCCGAGCGCGGAATTGAGTTCGTCGACCTCGCCGATGGCGCGGATGCGCGGGTCGCGCTTGGCGACGCGCTCGCCGTTGCCCAGACCGGTCTGCCCCTTGTCGCCGGTGCGGGTTATGATTTTTGCAAGTCGTTGCGCCATGAGGAGGGTTCTTGAAGGTGGAAGATTGCCGTGGAGTGGCAGTATACTGTCAAAACTAGCGAATCGAATCGTATTCGCCACGATAACCGTTGGGAGAGTCAATGAATCTGAAACTCGATGCCTGTATCGTGCAGCATCAGGGAGATCGCAAGGAGCAACAGGACAGGCTGGCGCTGGTGACGCATCAGCGCATTCCGGGCGTCGTGCTGGCCGCCGTGGCGGACGGCATGGGCGGGCATACCGGCGGCGCGCTGGCGGCGGAACAGGTGATTCACACCCTCGTTACCAATTTTCAACGCTGGGGCGTTGAAGAAGAGCCGCGCAATTTCGTGACGGAAAGCCTGAATGAAGTGCACACCATGATCAAGGCGTCGCGCTTCATCAACGAAAAGGATCCGCACAGCACGGCGGTACTCCTGATGCTGTGTCCGCGCAACGCGATGTTGTGGGCGCATTGCGGCGACAGTCGGCTGTATGTTTTTCGCGGCCTGCATCTGCACACGCGAACGGTGGATCATTCCTATGTGGAACATCTGGTGCAGTCGGGCAAGATTTCGCCGGAAGAAGCCGAGACGCATCCCAACCGCAACATCCTGCTCACCTCCCTGGGCGGGCAGGAAACGCCGCGGGTGGATTTTGGCGCGCTCGACGAAATACAGACGGGCGACAGTTTTTTGCTCTGCTCCGACGGCTTGTGGGGTTATTTCGATGATTATGAGCTTGGCGCGTTGATGGCGACGGGCAGCGCGCGCGAGGTCGCCAGCCAGCTCATCCGTCTGGCGCGATCGCGCGGCGAAGGCAAGGGCGACAATATTTCCGCGGCGATCCTGAAGTTCTCATGAGCGTTGCCGCGCCCGCCCCCGTCTCCGCGCCCGTTGCGGAAGCTCGCTGTTATCACTGCGGTCTCGACATTCCCGGCGACGCGGATTTTTCCATCGTCATCGCGGGCGAAACGCGCGCCCTTTGCTGCGCGGGCTGTCAGGCAGTCGCCGAGGCCATCGTCGCCAACGGGCTGGCCGATTACTACAAAAGCCGCGACGCCCTGCCGGAATCGCCGCGCGAAGCCGTGCCCGCCATTCTCGAACAACTGGCGCTTTTCGATCACGTCGAATTCCAGAAAAGTTTCGTGCGCGATCTGGGGGAACACGAGCGCGAAGCCTCGCTGATGCTCGAAGGCGTCACCTGCGCCGCCTGCGTCTGGCTGAACGAGCGGCATATCGGACAGCTTGTCGGCGTCACCGGCGTCGACGTCAATTACGCCACGCGCCGCGCCCGCGTTCGCTGGGACGATACGAGGATAAAACTTTCCGACATTCTCGCCGCCATTGCCGCCATCGGTTATCGCGCCCATCCCTACGACGCGTCGCGCTATGAGGAAATGGCGCGCCGCGAGCGCCGCGAGGCGCTGTGGCGGGTGTGGGTGGCGGGTTTTGGCATGATGCAGGTGATGATGTACGCCATCCCCGTCTATCTGGCGGGCGCGGGCGAGATGACGCAAGACATCGAGACATTGATTCGTTGGGCCAGCCTGCTGCTTACCCTGCCGGTGGTGTTTTATTCCGCCGCGCCTTTTTTCCGGGGCGCGTGGCGCGATCTGAAATTCCTGCGCGTGGGCATGGACGTGCCGGTGGCGCTGGGCGTCGGCGCGGCCTTTTCCGCCTCGGTCTGGGCGACCGTGACGCGCACGGGCGAGGTCTATTTCGATTCCGTCGCCATGTTCGTCTTTTTCCTGCTGGGCGGACGCTATCTGGAAATGACGGCGCGGCAAAAGGCGGTCGGCGTGGGCGAGGCGCTGGCGAAACTCATGCCCGCCTTCTGCTGGCGTCTGCCGCAAGGCGCGGATTCAGACACGGAGCCCCGGCAGATCATGGTTTCCGAATTACAGATCGATGACCGCGTGCTGGCGCGTCCCGGCGACGCCATTCCCTGCGACGGCGTGGTGGAGGAGGGCGTGAGCAGCGCCGACGAAACGCTGCTCACCGGCGAGAGTCGTCCGGTGGGAAAAAAGGCGGGCGACACGGTGACAGGCGGCTCGCTCAACATGGAAAGCCCGCTGGTGGTGCGTGTGCGCGCCGTGGGCGAAGAGACCCGCCTTTCCGCCATCATTCGCCTGATGGAACGCGCCGCCGCCGAAAAACCCGGCATCGTCATCCTCGCGGACAAGGTGGCGCAGTGGTTCGTGCTGGCGCTGCTCCTCGTCGCCGCGCTTACCGCCGCCTGGCATGCGGCAAATGGCGGGGACGCCCTGTGGATCACCGTCTCCGTGCTCGTCGTCACCTGTCCCTGCGCCCTGGCGCTGGCGACGCCGATTGCCCTGACCGTCGCTTCCGGCGCGCTGGCCAGGGAAGGATTGCTGGTGACGCGCGGTCACGCGCTGGAAACCCTCGCCCGCGCCACGCATTTCGTTTTCGACAAGACCGGCACACTGACCACCGGCAAGCTGCGCCTGCTGGACATCGCGCCCACGCGGGCGACGAGCGCCGAAGCCGCCCTGACGCTGGCCGCCAGTCTGGAAACCTATTCCGAGCATCCGCTGGCGCGCGCCTTGCGTCGGGCGATGCGCGAACGCCTGGCCGACGCCTTGCCGTTGCCCGCGGAAGGCGTCATCGTCCAGACCGGACAGGGATTGCGCGGCAGCGTCGCCGGACAGGAACTCTACTTGGGGCGTCCCGATTATGTCTTTGCCCACGCGGGCGCGGCGCCCTGGCCGGAACATTGGCAGACGGCGGGCGACACCGTGCTGGCGCTGGGCAGCCGACAAAACGGCGTACTGGCCTTTTTTCGCCTGGGCGACGCCCTGCGCCCCGACGCCGCCGCCCTCATCCGCGATCTGCATGCCGCCGGACGCCAGACCTTGCTGATGTCCGGCGACGCCGCGCCCGTCGTGGCGCGCATCGCCCAGGAATTGAACGTGGACGCGGCGACGGGAGAAATGTCGCCGCAGGACAAGCGCGAGGCGGTCAGCCGTCTGCAGGCGGCGGGCGCTGTGGTGGCGATGGTGGGCGACGGCGTAAACGACGCGCCGGTGCTGGCGCAGGCGCAAGTGTCGGTTGCCATGGGTTCCGGCGCGCAACTGGCGCGCACCCAGGCCGATCTGGTGCTGCTTTCCGAAAACCTGGAGCGTTTGGCAAGCGGCATTCGCAAAAGTCGCTTCACGCTTGCCGTCATCCGCCAGAACCTCGTCTGGGCCTTTCTCTACAATTTCTTCGCCCTGCCGCTGGCCATTGCCGGACTGGTCACCCCCTGGGCGGCGGGCATCGGCATGTCGGCCAGCTCGCTTTTGGTCGTCCTCAACGCCCTGCGCATCCAGAAAAAGGAAGTCTGATGGAAAGCCTCTATCTCCTCATTCCCTTTTCCGTCCTCCTCGTCTTCGTCATTGCCCTCATTTTCTGGCGCTCATTGAAGGGCGGCCAGTTCGACGATCTGGAAGGACCGGGCTTCCGCATCCTGATGGACGACGATCTGCCCCGTGCGCGGACGGCGGCGGACGAAGAAAAGAAGACCGAACGCGACGGCGCCGCCGCCGGAGAACCGCTCCGGGATTTACAGGACAAATGAAGCGCGAACCCGAATCTCGCGCGCGCTTGCCGCACTCGGTTTTCACCGGAAAAGAGCCGCCAGGCAAGGAAAAACCCCTGCCCGGAAATTTCAGGGAACGGCTGGAAGCAGGGAGCGGACATCAGCCTCACGGATCGGCAACGAAGAACGCCGCCGCATGAACAGGCCAAAGCCGTCGGCGCCGCTCGGGCGCATTGATTATCGGCGCTGAAAAAATCCTGCTAGACTGCCTGCCTTGCCAACGTGTCGTCATTTGCCATGCTGCCTCCCGAAATTTTCAAAGCCTACGACATTCGCGGCATCGCGGGACAAACGCTGACCGCCGGCGTCGCGCGCCGGATCGGGCGGGCGCTGGGCGCGCTGGCGCGGGAAAAGGGGCAATCCGCCATCGCGGTGGGGCGCGACGGGCGGCTCTCCGGCCCGGAACTGGCGGACGCCCTGATGGAAGGCATTTGCGCGGCGGGCATGGACGCCATCGACATCGGCGTCGCGCCGACGCCCGTTACCTACTTCGCGGCGCATGAACTCGATTGTCATTCCTGCGTTTCCGTCACCGGCAGTCACAACCCGCCCGACTACAACGGCCTGAAAATGGTCATCGGCGGCGAAACCCTGGCGCTCGACGCCATCCAGAACCTGAAAGCCCGCGCCGAATCCATGCCGCTTGCCGAAGGACAAGGCCAGCGGCGGCAGGCCGACGCGCGCGCCGCCTATCTGGAGCGCGTCATCGGCGACATAAAGCTCGCGCGTCCGATGAAAATCGTCATGGATTGCGGCAACGGCGTCGCCGGCGGCATCGCGCCCGAACTCTTCCGTCGCCTGGGCTGCGCCGTCACGCCGCTCTTTTGCGAAGTCGACGGGCGTTTTCCCCATCATCATCCCGATCCCTCGAAACCCGAAAACCTCGCCGACGTGATCCAGGCGCTGAAGACCGGCGACGCTGAAATCGGCATCGCCTTCGATGGCGACGGCGATCGCCTGGGCGTGGTGACGCGGGACGGCGAAATCATCTACCCCGACCGGCAACTGATGCTTTTTGCCGCCGACGTGCTCGCGCGCGCGCCGGGCGGCGAGATTATCTACGACGTGAAATGCACGCGCCTGCTAAACCCGTGGATACGCGCGCATGGCGGCAAGCCCCTGATGTGGAAGACCGGCCACGCGCTGATCAAGGCCAAATTGCAGGAAACCGGCGCGCCGCTGGCGGGCGAGATGAGCGGGCACGTCTTTTTCCGCGAACGCTGGTACGGTTTCGATGACGGCATTTACGCGGGCGCGCGTCTTTTGGAAATCCTCTCCCGGACGCCCGACGCCAACCCGGTGCTGCGCGCCTTGCCGCAGGCCGTCTCCACGCCGGAACTCAACATCCGCATGCGCGAGGGCGAACCCGTCGCGCTCGTGGAAGAACTGAAGGCCGCCGGACGTTCTTTCCCCGGCGAACAGGCGCGCCTCACCCTCGACGGCCTGCGCATCGAATACGCCGACGGCTTTGGTCTGGCGCGCGCTTCCAACACCACGCCGGTCGTCGTGCTGCGCTTCGAGGCCGACACGCCGGAGGCGCTCTCCCGCATTCAGGAAGATTTTCGGCGCGCCCTGCTCGGCCTTCGGCCAGATTTGCGTCTGCCGTTCTAGCGGGCGGCAAATCCCTCCCGCCGCCTTTATATGCCCATGGCCTCGCGCACGTCGCGCATGGTTTCCCGCGCCAGCTCGCGCGCCCGGGCGCAGCCGTCGCTGAGGATGTTGCGCACCAGCGCCGGATTGTTCCGGTAATACTCGGCGCGCTCGCGGATGGGCGCCTGTTCCTTCAGGATGGCGTCGATGACCGGCTGCTTGCAGTCGAGGCAGCCGATGCCCGCGTTCCGGCAGCCGGTTTCGACCCAGGCGCGGCAGTCGCCATCGGAATAAATCCGGTGCAGTTGCCAGACCGGGCATTTTTGCGGATCGCCGGGATCAACGCGGCGGACGCGCGCCGGATCGGTGGGCATGGCGCGGATTTTCTTCGTCACCGATTCCGCCGCTTCCCGCAGGGCGATGAAATTGCCGTAGGATTTGCTCATCTTCGCGCCGTCCAGCCCCGGCATCCGCGACGCCTGGGTTAAGAGCGCCTCCGGCTCGGCCAGGATCATCTTGCCGACGCCTTCCAGATAACCGAACAGGCGTTCGCGGTCGGCAACGGAAAGATGCTGGATTTCCTCCAGGAGCGCGCGCGCCTGCTCGACGGCTTCCCGGTCGCCTTCCTGCTGGAAGCGGGTTCTGAGTTCGTCGTAAAGCCGCGCGCGCTTGCCGCCCAGCTTCTTCACCGCTTCCCTCGCCTTTTCCTCGAAGCCGGGTTCGCGGCCATAAAGATGATTGAAACGGCGGGCGATTTCGCGGGTGAATTCGATGTGCGGAATCTGGTCTTCGCCCACGGGCACCCGGTCGGCGCGATAGATGAGAATATCCGCCGACATCAGCAGCGGATAGCCGAGAAAGCCGTAGGTCGACAAATCCTTGCTGGCGAGTTTTTCCTGCTGTTCCTTGTAGGTCGGCACCCGTTCCAGCCAGCCCAGCGGCGTCATCATGGAAAGCAGCAGGTGCAGTTCGGCGTGTTCCGGCACGTGCGACTGGACGAACAGCGTGGCCTGATTCGGGTCCAGCCCGGCGGCGAGCCAGTCGATCACCATCTCCAGGGCGTTTTTCTGGATTTCCTCCGGCGCGTCGTACTGCGTGGTGAGCGCGTGCCAGTCGGCGACAAAGAAAAGGCAGGGGTATTCGTGCTGGAGCTTCACCCAGTTGGTGAGCACGCCGTGATAATGACCCAGATGCAGCGCGCCGGTGGCGCGCATCCCGGAAACGACTCGTTCTGCGTACATGATGTTGGCGGAAACTCAAAAAAAAGGTTGCAAGAGACGAAGGCAGAGTTCGATCATCGGCTTGAGAATGTTGCTCAGGGAATGAGTTCCCAGAAGAAGCACCAGAATTATTATGCCATATGGTTCAGTGCGCGAGAAGGCGATGGCCCATCGCATCGGCAGCAGGCTGACGACGATGCGCCCGCCGTCAAGCGGCAGCAGGGGCAGGAGATTCAGGAGCATCAGCACCAGATTGATGGTCACGCCGAAAAAGCACATGCTCGCCAGCGCCAGGGTGTAGCCGTTGGGCGGAATGCCGAAGGTCAGCTTGTGCAGCAAGGCCCAGCCCACGACCATCAGCAGGTTGGCGCCGGGCCCGGCGGCGGCTACCCAGAGCATGTCTTGCTTGGGGCGCCTCAGGCGGGAAAAATCGACCGGAACCGGCTTGGCGTAGCCAAAGGCAAACGCGCCGCCGCTCAAGAGGAACAATCCGACAGGCAGGAGCAAGGTGCCGATGGGGTCGATGTGCGGCAGGGGATTCAGGGTGATGCGCCCCAGGCGCGCGGCGGTGTCGTCGCCAAAATAACGCGCGACATAGGCGTGCGCGGCTTCGTGCAGGGTGACGGCGAAGATCAGGGGCAGCGCGGCAATGATCAGATCGGCAATCAGGGCGTTATTCATGTCCGTTCATTCCAGAAAAACCAAAGGGTTCCAGCGCCCCGCGTCCGGCGCGCACCAATTCCGGCGCGGCGCTGGTGAGGTCGATGACCGTGGTGGCCTGCGCGCCGCAGTGGCCGCTGTCAAGCACCAGTCCAACGCGCCCTTCCAGCGCTTCCTGAATTCGCCAGGCCTCGGTGGGCGGCGCATCTTCTCCCGGCAGGAGCAGGGTGGCGGTGAGCAGCGGCTCGCCCAGTTCGGCGAGCAGGGACTGCGCGACAGGATGATCGGGGATGCGCAGGCCAATGGTTTTGCGTTTGGGATGCATCACGCGGCGCGGCAACTCTTTCGCGCCTTCCAGAATGAAAACGTAGCTGCCCGGCGTGTTCGCCTTCAGCAGCCGATATTGCCGATTATCCACGCGCGCGTATTTGGCGATGTCGGAAAGGTCGCGGCACATCAGGGTCAGGTGATGACGTTCGTCGATGGCGCGAATGGCGCGCAGGCGATCCAGCGCCGCCTTGTCGCCCAGATGACAACCCAGGGCATAGCAGGAATCCGTGGGAAAGGCGATGACCGCGCCCGCGCGCAGCGCGTCCCCGGCCTGCGCAAGCAGGCGCGCTTGCGGGTTCTGGGCGTTGATGGTCAGGCATTGCGTCATGATGAAATCATTTCCGCGCGTCCAATAAGCGCCAGACGGACGGCAAATCTTCCGGCAGCGGCGGGAATCCGCCCAAATCCGCCCCCTTGTCGCCATGAAAATCCGAACCCTGCGAGGCGTGAAACCCGAACTTGCGCGCCTGCCGCGCGAAATGGCGTATCTGATCCGACGTGTGACTGCCGGACGAAACTTCGATGGCCGCGCCGCCCAGATCGCGGAATTCGCCAAGAAGCGCGCGCATCGACGCGCCGGACATTTTGTAGCAGCCCGGATGCGCCACCACCGCCACGCCGTTGGCCGCGCGTATCCAGCCAATGGCGTCGGCAAGCGTCGGCCAGCGATGCGGCGCGTAGCCGGGCTTTCCCGGCGTCAGGTAATGCTCGAACACTTTGCTCGAATCGGCAAAAAGGCCGATCTCCGCCAGATGGCGGGCAAAGTGGGCGCGTGAAATCTGCGCCGGGCTTGCCGCGTGCCGCA